>JAZNZM010000025.1:0-3374 GCA_045594965.1 Oscillospiraceae bacterium
CTCGCCATCACCGCGCCCGCCTTCCACGGAGACATCCGCACCGTGGCGGAGCTGAAGGAAGGCAAAGACTGCATAGCCTGCGGCTTCTGCGCCGCACACTGTCCCATTGATGCCGTTACCATGCTCGCCCCCGGTCAGACCGTGGAGGACGTGAGAGGTAAGGAGAAAAGAAAGGAGAACACTATGAGCAAACTTTGGTGCCGCACTTTCCAGGCCGGAATGAAAATCGGCCACTATTTCATCCCCTATCATATGCCCGAATATATTGAGGGTCCCGGCTCTGTGGCCAAGCTGGCCAACATGGTCAAGGACAAGGGTATAGACAATGTTCTGGTAGTCACCGACAAGACCCTTCTCGGTCTCGGTCTCCTTGACACCATGCTGGACAGCATGGACAAAGAGGGCATTGCCTACACCATTTTCAACGATATAGAGGTAAACCCCACCAGCGACGATGTTGAGGCCGGTCTCAAGGCCTATAAGGACAACGGCTGCAAGGCTCTGGTGGCCTTCGGCGGCGGCGCTCCCATGGACTGCGCCAAGGCCATCGGTGCCCGCGTTGCCCGCCCCAAGAAAAGCGTTGCCAGACTGCAGGGACTTCTGAAGATACTGAAGAAGATCCCCCCCTTCTTCGCCATCCCCACCACCTCAGGCACCGGCAGCGAGACCACTCTTGCCGCTGTTATTACCGACTCCGCCACCCACCACAAGGCCAGCATCAATGACCCCAACCTTATCCCCGGCTATGCTGTTCTTGACCCCGAGCTCACCCGCGGTCTTCCCCCCTTCGTCACCGCCACCACCGGCATGGACGCTCTGTGCCACGCTGTGGAGAGCTACACCAACTACACCTACTGCACCAAGCTTGAAAAGAAGCTTGCCAAGGATGCCGTAAAGCTCATTTACGACAATCTCCTTGCCGCCTACCGCAACGGCAACGACATGGAGGCCAGACAGAATATGCAGCGCGCCAGCTTCTTTGCAGGCCGCTCCTTCACCCGCGGCTGCGTGGGCTATGTCCATGCCGTGGGCCACACTCTGGGCGGTCTCTACGGCCTGCCCCACGGTCTTGCCATGGCCACCATTCTGCCCCACGTAATGCGTCAGTTCGGTTCCGCCGCCTACAAGCGTCTGGCCGAGCTTGCAGAGGTCTGCGGCATTGAGGGCAGAAACAACGAGGAGAAAGCTCTCAAGTTCATTGAGTGGATAGAGCAGCTCAAGCGCGCCATGGATCTGCCCGTTGGCGTGGACTGCATCAAGACTCAGGACATTCCCCAGATAATCGCATGGGCAAAGGCCGAGGCCAATCCCCTCTATCCCACTCCCGTGGTATGGGGCGATGAGGATTTCAGACGCCTGCTCAGAACCATCAGTCAGAACGAGGGAAAATAAAATAAATCAGAGGGGGACAAAGGGGACGAAAGTGCCTCTTCTGTCCCCTTTTTTACAGGCATATACCTTAAACGGCTTCCTTTGCCCAAAGGAAGCCGGCAGGTAAACAAAAATATGGATAGGAGAAGATATGAGATTTAAGAAATTTACTGCCCTTATTCTCTCCCTCTGCCTTGTTTTCACAAGCGGCTGCGGCCTTGTGGACTCTCTGGCAGAGGAAATAGAGAATGTTATGGCTGATTTTCTGGAGGCCGGTGGCGAGGTCCTGATTTCCCCGGTTTCCGGAGAAGGCTTTGAGCATATAGAGCGCACAGAAATTGCCTTTGAGGAAATGGAGTATTTCCACTATTCCGATGAAGAGTTTCTTGCGCTTTGCGACAGGGTTTACGCCATAGCGGAGGAGGGCGGAAGCGAAGACGAGCTAAGCGAAATAATAAATCAGCTTTATACCGAGCTATGCCTGCTTTTCACCATGATAGAGCTTGCCTCCATTGAGTATTACTGCAACCCAATGGATACGGCGTGGGAGGAAGAAATGAACTATTCCTCCGAGCTTTATTTCCTGCTCAGCGATGAGTATATGTACGCTCTCGGAGCTGTGGCCAATTCTCCCAACAGCAAGCTGCTTGAATATGACTTTCATCCCGATGATATTGACTATCTGGCAGAGGTTTACGGAGAGAAGATAAGCCAGAGCGACAGTGAGCTTCAGATGGATATGTATTCAGCGGAAAACGATCTGCTCTCCCGGTACTACACCCTGATGAGCGAGGAGATGCCCGATGAGAGGGCCGTTGCCGAGCTTTTCGTGGAGCTTGTAAAGGGCAGACAGGAGGAAGCGGAGTGGTACGGCTATGACAGCTATGCCCAATATGCCTATGAGAGCTTCTATTACAGGGACTACTCCCCCACCGACGCAGAGGTGCTCCATCAGGGAGTCAAAGAGAACTTTGCCGCCGTAAGCGAGGACTTTTACTGGGAGAGGGTGGATATAGAAGACCGTCTTGCCGCCGGCAACAGGATAGACTGCTCCACCGAGGCCGTACTGGGCGCCCTTGAGCGCAATCTTCCCAAGCTCAGCAGCGAGCTTGGGGAGGCCTTTGACTATATGAAGCGCAACGGTCTTTACAATATAGACTACAGCCAGCAGAAGGCCAACATGGGCTACACCACCCGTCTTTATTATTACGATGTGCCCTTTATCTTCAACGCGCCCTACGGCTATTTTGTGGACTACATGGATATGATCCACGAGTTCGGACACTTCGCCAATGCCTTCTACACCACCTCCGATATTATCTGGGGCATGTCCGACAATGACCTTGCGGAGCTGCAGAGTCAGGGACTTGAGGTGCTGTTCACTGCCTTTTACGGTGATATTTTCGGCACTTACGCCGATGAAGCCGAGGACTATCTGCTGATGGATCTCATATCCTCCGTTGTGGACGGGGCCATGTATGACGAGTTCCAGCAAAGGGTTTATGCCGAAAAAAATCTTACCGCTGACCGGGTATGCGAAATTTTCACCGAGATATATGTGGACTACGGCTACGAGCCCTATGAGGGCTACGAATACGAGTGGATATATCTGAGCCACAACTTTGAGTTCCCCTTCTATTACATAAGCTATGCCGCCTCTGCCCTTCCCGCCCTTGAGCTTTACAGCCTTATGCAGACGGATCCCGAAGCTGCGGCAGAGAAATATCTGCAGGTATGTGCCATGGACACTGAGTATTATTATTTCTCCGAGGCCATTGACGAAGCCGGCTTCTCAGACATTTTTGACAGTGGGCTTTATCCACAGCTGGCCGGGGACATTCTGGGCAGGCCGGGATAAAGCTGGCTGCGGATTCGCCGGTGTGCGGTGTGTAAGCGCAGATGCTCGCCGCGTGGCGGGAGCAAGCCCCCGCCCTACGTGGAGGTGCATCCACCGACTTCCCTCCCCGCGGCTGTAGGGGCGATTCACGAATCGCCCGAAAACG
>JAZNZM010000026.1:0-4539 GCA_045594965.1 Oscillospiraceae bacterium
GCCCATGACCACGGACGCATGACCGACGGCAATGTAGGTGCCGGCGGTGACGGAGCCTTTACCCCCACCAGAATAGGCAGCGTTCCTGTGCTGCCACTTTTGGATTATATTGAAGCCCACTCCGTTCAGGAGGTCCGCAATATGTGTTCTCGCTCCGGCGGTTTCGTATCCTATTTCGGCACCTCCGATGCCAAGATCGTCCACCGTCTTGTGGAAGAGAATGACCCCAAGGCCACTCTGGTCTGGAACACCATGATTTATCAGTGCTGCAAGCAGATCGGCGCTATGGCCACTGTGCTGGAGGGTAAGGTGGACGGAATCCTGCTAACCGGTGGTCTTGTGAGATATGCCGATATCGTGGAGGGAATAAAACGCCGCTGCGGCTGGATCGCACCCATAAGCGTTTATCCCGGCGAAATGGAGCAGCAGGCCATGGCATATTCCGTGCTTAAGGTGCTTCACGGTGAGACCGAGGCCATACACTACCCCGGAAAGCCGGTCTGGGAGGGCTTCCCCTTCATTGACGACTGATTTACTGATTTGACGACTGATTTTAAGCCGCGTCTTTTTGACGCGGCTTTTGCTGTGCGGTCATTACTTTTTTGCATATATCCGATACCGTCCTCATAGATTTCAATGGGTGATGATGTATGAAAAATGCGGCTTGGAAGACCTATGCCTTCTGGATCTTGTTTTCTGAGGCAGTTGGTGTGATTTCGGCTTTGCTTACAAGAGAGGGAATAAGACTTTATGAAATAACGGCGCAGCGGCCGCCGCTTACTCCGCCGTCGGCAGTTTTTCCAATTGTCTGGACAATTCTTTTCGCCCTTATGGGAATAAGCGCCGCGCGGATATATCAGTCCCCGGCTTCATCAGCTCGCGCAAGGGGACTGCTGCTTTTCCTGCTGCAGCTGATGTTCAACTTTTTCTGGAGCATTATTTTCTTCAACCTTCAGGCCTTCGGCTTTGCCTTTGCCTGGATAATAATGCTGTGGGTGCTGATACTGCTTATGATACTGTCCTTCCGAAAGACGGACTCTATCGCGGCATGGCTGCAGCTTCCATATCTGCTGTGGGTCACCTTTGCCGCCTGTCTCAACTATAGCGTGTGGCTTCTGAACAGATGATATAAGAAAAAACACCCCATTTTTATTTCTCCACACAGCGAAGCGCCGACGCAGCTTGTAGTTGGGGCCGCTTGGCGCCTGATATGGAGCTCACCCCTGGGGAGAAGAGCTTATGCCTGGTTGAAAAATGCCTTGTATTATGGTAGAATCAGTTTGAAAATCTGACAAGGAGGTGACGGCCCGTGAGAAAGATTATCATTGCTGTGCTGGTATTTATCTGTCTTTTGGGACTGACCGCCTGCGACCCCGGGGTAAGGAATCTTGACAGGGATGAACTCCTTGCCAATACAGTGAAAATTGAGCTTTTCAACTATGAGAATGAAAAGCCTGATCTTCTCCGCCTCGCCGGAAAGAAGAAGCCCTCCTTCGATTTCAGCAAGGCGGTTTTGATCGGGGAACTTGAGGAAGCACATTTCGAAGCCGTAATAAACGAAGTGGCAGAGTGCGATTACTTTGTTTTCGGGAAGGCTTTGAACGAACCCATGGGAAAAACCCTGGTTTTATATCAGAATAATGGGGACATGATCGTTTTGTTCGGCTGTCTTTATAAAAATGAAAAGGGCAGGAACTTCTACTACGGGGATTGCTGTGTATTTGACGAAAATGGCGTGTTTGTGGATCATATAGGTGATGTGGGTCACCTTTTTACCGAAGAATTGGAATCGAGATATTTTAATAGTGTCTCATAGGCGGATTCCCTTAGCTTAAACACGACCCGCTGTGTAGCCATGCAAATCAGAAGAAGCTATTTTCACACTTTATAGAATAAAAAAGAACATTTGCCGATAAAAAGGCAAATGTGCTTTTCTTCTTGTTGATAGGGCAATTATTCTCTCTCGCTGAGCAGGCTCATCAGATGGGTACGGCCTACCGCAAGAACGGAGAGGGCTGTGCCGAGAAGATAGCACAGTGCGAACACCGCAACTGCACCCAGCCAGCCTATGCCGCCTGTGGCGATTCCGAGAGCGGCTGCTCCAAGGATACAGCCAAAAAGACAAAGTGCCGCCTGCTCAAGGAAGAAGGAGAGGAAAACTCTTCCACGGCTTGCTCCCAGACCCCTTAGGATGGCAAATTCCATGCGCCGTGAATTGACCATGAGCCAGCTTATTATGAAGCCCAGCACTGCCACCAGCACAAAGAGCACGGGGAAGAGAAGCTGCGAGAAGGATATGTAGCGCCCAAGCCCGCCAACGGTCTCCACAAAGGCACGGTCATACAGCAGTACCGTTGTGCGGTTGCTTCTCAGAGAATCCACGCGGGTGAAGCTCTTTTCATTGAGATATTCACGAAGCTCATCCAGCCGGGAGGCATCGGAGAGGGTGAAAACGCAGGTGGAGAAACGGGAGTTGAAGAAAAAATACTGATCGCGGTCCAGATAGCTGTGAAACTGGATATTCACACGCTGGCCGCTGGGCAGCAGGTCCTCTTCCCCTGTTATCCAATCCTCATCGCACCAGAGGGTAAGGGGGGCGTAGATGTTGGCATCCTCACCTGACTGGGTGAAGGAGCCAACGATAAGCATATCACGCCAGCTTTCCCACTCGTCGCCGTCAATGAGGAACTGGAAGCACAGCTGTTTGGTGTCGCCCAGCTTAAGACCAAAGCGTTCCATAACGGATTTCGGCACAAGGCAGGGGATGGGGTCCATCTCGTCTTCGGTCTTTTCTGCCTTCAGCAGCACGCCGGAGCGGAAAAACTGGCATAGCTCCAGAGCGGAGACGCAGGCCTCCGGGTCGGAGAAGAAGCTTTCGTCCCAGCCGGGGAGCCACTGCACTTCGGGAGTGCCGGAATAGATAAACTCCGGTGCGGCCTCAAAGCCGTTGAGCGCAATTATCTCCGGCTGCCGGCTTATCCAGGCCTGCCTTGCCTCCTGAGCAAAGGAACCGGTGCCGAACTGGGGCATATCTATAGGAAACCAGTAGTTGAAGCCAAGGGAGACGCTTATATCCTCCAACATACCGCTTTTCCAAAGGGCGCGGGCATTTTCCGGGGCAACCACTATCTCCGTGCTGCGCCGTCCGTTGGTGCTTACGGCTCTGCCCTGTATCTCGGTATCGCGGTAGAGGGCGTCCATCTGCTCTCCCCAACCGGAGGAGGCGGAGGCCAGAATGCCCAGCAGCAGGCTAAGCACCAGCGCCGCCGCGGGCACAACTCCACTGCGCCAGCCGCCACGTCGGGCAGAAAGCAGAGCAAAGCGCAGAGGGCCGCGAAGGGCGAGAGAAGTGCCGCCCTTGGGCACGCGTACAGACAGCTTGCCCTTCTTTGGCGCGGACTGCTTACGCGCAAGCTGAAGAAATACCCGGCAGAAAACAAGGCTCAGCAGGAAAACGAAGGCAAAGGCTGCAAGAGCGGGCCATAGGGGAGTTTCGCCAAGACCCGCCGCCTCGCGAACCACGCCCACGGCGCTCTCGCTGTAGCGGCTGTCCACAGCATACAGCTGTGTGGCAGCAGTGAAGGCAAGCTCTATAATTTTCCCCAGAGCCATGCCGCCCAGCCAGGCGCCTATGGCGGAGGCAAGGCCGGATATAAGCACCGCGCCGGAGAGCAGCCAAAGGCTTATTTTTCCTCCGGGAGTGCCCAGAGATACCAAAACACCAACGGTCTCCCGCTGCCTGCCAACAAATAGATAGGCAAAGAGGAAAATAACGGCCAGAGCGCCAAGAGCGGAGGCCAGAGTCACCGCTGTGGCGGTGGAGAGCATGGTCTCAAGGGGCTGGGCTGCTCCCGAGTAGCCCTGATCGAACAGGGTCACACGCACGCCCTCGCCGCAAAGAGCCTCGATGGCCTCGGCAGCCTCTCTTGCGGAGGCATTATCAAGCAGCGCTCTGCCAAGGCTGTAGCCGTAAAGCTCACCGCCGAAATCTCCCTCGGCATCGGAGACCCACACATAGCCGTAGTAGTCCTCAGGCATGGTGGTGATGCCCACTACCTCAAGGGAGCGGAGAATTCCGTTTTCCTGAACGTCAAGGCGGTCATCCTCTGCGGAATCAAAGTAGCTGAGCTTGATGCTGTCGCCAAGGCTCAGCCCCATCTGACGGGCAATATCTCCGCTTATGAGGCAGACGCCCTCCTCTCCGGCGTCGGGGAAGCGGCCTTCGCTGAGACGGAAGATGTCCTGCTGGAAGGCTTCCAGAGAGCCGATGTCAGCGCTGGAAGCCACGGTGACATAGTTGTTGGCACGGGAGTAGTAGTCGGCGTATTCGTAGAAAATAGGGTCGGGCTCGCTGTCCTTGGTGTCCTGAATGGGAGAAATGGGGCAGCCCTCGTAAAAATCCGTGATGGCGAAGCGCTTGTGGTTGGAATTGCTCTCCACGAACTGACCGTGAATGGTGTAGCGGCGCCCCTTTTCGGGAGTGAAGTCGTGGCCGTTGAAGTCGATAATAAGAGCCTTGGCCCCCTCCAGCTCCCGGGC
>JAZNZM010000027.1:0-2702 GCA_045594965.1 Oscillospiraceae bacterium
GGTAAATGACCTGACCGCACATCTCGGCGGTGGCAGTGTCCACAACGGTGAGGTCCGCGGAGAAGGCGTCGGTCTGATAGATAATACCGCAGTCAACGGTGGCTTCGGAAACCTGAGTGGTAACTTCCTTGACGTTGGAGCCGTAGGTAATGGTTCCGGCTGCGGCAAGGTCTTCCTCAATCAGTTCAAAGAACTTCAGTATCTTCTGGGTGTACTGGCCCACGGGAACATCACTGTTGCCCATTGCAAGCATGATGGTGCCTGCCTGCAGACCGGAGATGAGGTCGTCGTAGGAATTGATGCCTGCGGGGTTTCCCTCGGGAACGGCGAGAGCGACCTTGTTTTCAAGGATATTGAAGCGGGTATCTGTAAGGACGAAGTCAAGGCCGTCGGTGTTCACTTCGGCGGAGGCGGTGATGTCCAGCTGATTCATCTGCTTCTGACCCGCAGAGATGAAGATGTCAACGTCTGCACCCTCCTGAATCTGGGTCTTGAGAGTACCGGAGGAGTCAAAGTTGAACACGATGGTGACATTCTCATTCTCTGCCATATAAGCGTTGCCAAGCTCGGTAAGGGTCTCGGTCATGGATACAGCAGCAAATACGATAAGCTCCACAGGCTCTGCGGGAGCTGCGGGTTCAGCAGAAGCTGCAGGTGCGGCAGGTTCTGCAGGAGCAACGGGCTCTGCCGGTGTAGCAGGCTGGGAATTGCCGCAAGCACAAAAGGCAAGGGCGAGGGCAAAGGTCAGAATGATTGCGATGATTTTCTTGTTTTTCATTTTTTACTTCTCCTTGTATTGATTTTTTCGGAGAATACCCTTATCATGTCTTTGCAGGATACTGATAACGGTATTCTCCATCTATAGGAAGCGGTCGGGGCCCAATCCCGGCCGTCTTCTACTATTTAGGCAAAAAAGGTAGGCTGTCCGAGGATTCAGACAGCCTGCCTTTTGCAAACGGATATATTCCTCCCTTGGAAAAAAACGCAGCCGTCTCCTTCTCAAACACGGAAAGCTATGCCGTTTCCAGCATAACTCGGCGGATCCCGCAGGATCCAGGCCGCACTCCATAGCAAACGCCTTAGGTAATCACGGCTCGGAAACATCCATATTAAGTTTTAAAAACAAAAACAGCCTGCTCTGAGAAGTTTAAGCAGACTGTTACAAATGCAACACTAATGGGGACAGTTTTACCCCATTTCAGGCTTGTTTCCTTCTCAAACACGGAAGGCGCAGTCGTTTCCTCCTGCACCCGGAGCCAAAGGGCTCGGCCAATTTGCCATAGCAACTGCCACAGGTAAAAGGGCTCGGATAAAGCATATTTTTTATTATAATAATCCTATTATCGCAGATTGTCAACAAAAATAGTTTTTAGATAAATTACGGTCTCTGCATATTGTTGCCGTAACAACTATCCCTTCAACATTTTGTATGATCTGTCACACACTGCCCACCGGACACATTTTCCCCGTGTGGTCCATCTCGTACTCCCCTTCCAGCAAAATCTCGCTGATTGGAATGATTTTATATCCGTTACCGAGCAGATGCTCTATTATCCCGGGCAGTGCCTCCGGTGTATGCTTTGCTGCGTTGTGGAAAAGAACTATGCTGCCGCTCTGCACCTTGCCTGTCACCCGTTCCGTGATTTCCGAGGCGCTAAGATCCTTCCAGTCAAGAGAATCCACATCCCAAACAAAGGAAAGTCCTTGCGCCACAGTGATATGACGCTTTTTAAACTGTTCTACATCCTTTAGAAATTTGACCTTAGCGTAATATGTGCATCTAAAAAACGCCCCGATAAATCGAGGCGTTTATAATTGGTTGACAAAAGATTTCAAACTCTGCAGGTCGAAAATCTATTGTTATGTTGGATGTCCCCTCAGCCACAGATACTATGCACCCAGTCCACAAAGGTACCGGTAGAGGCACCCTCGGCGTCGCCGTGGCCCATGGCCCAGACGAGGGAATAATCAACACTCTCAGCCCCAGCCATCATAGCAGACATGGCGAGATTATAGGCGATGGTGAAGCTTGTATGCTCATCCGCAGTGCCGTTTCTGGTACGCCAGTGGTCGGCAAAATCGGCATCCTGCCTGCCTGCGGCAGTGTCCAGCATAATGGCAGTGGCATTCATAAGATAAGCTTGATTTATGATATCTTCACGGTTTGCAAGCTCAATATATGCGTCAACCACTGCGGCATCAAAGCCCTCAAGCGCGGAATACTCGTCATAATTTGCCTCCAAAACAGCGGCCACGGAAGCGCTGAAGTGGACAGCCTTTTCATCGGCGGTGCCGAAAGCGTCGTTCTCGGCGCTCATGTCAAAGCTGTCAAAGCCGGGAATGTCCTTGTTGCGGGCAAGACCGATGCCCTTGAGGAAACCAGCCATATCGGTGACGGAGTAAGTTCCGTCCTCATTCTTAGTGAGCCATTCAGAGATGTTGCCGTAAGATCCAAGAAAGGCCTCGAGACTATCATAGGTAGTGGCTTCACCGCCCTTGCCACCGGGGCCACCCGGTCCCCCGGGTCCCTTGCCTGCGGACTTGGTGTAGCTGAACTTGCCCTCGGCATCAGTGTTTGCAGCTATCAGAGCATTGAGAGCATCAGACATATTTTTCAGCACCTGATCATAGAAGCTGCCGCTTCTGGGATCGAGTGTGCCACTCTCTGTCACTTCAAAGACAAGGGGCTCACCATCTTTATC
>JAZNZM010000028.1:0-2600 GCA_045594965.1 Oscillospiraceae bacterium
GATGTGGCCAAGGCCTACATACTCTACCGCAAGCAGCGCGAGAGACTTCGCAATCTCAATACCACAATGCTGGACTATAAGGACACCGTGGACAGTTAACTGAAGGTTGCCGACTGGCGCGTGAAGGAGAATTCCACCGTCACCTACTCCGTGGGCGGTCTTATCCTCTCCAACTCCGGCGCCATCACCGCCAACTACTGGCTCAGCGAGATCTACGATCAGGAGATAGCCGATGCCCACCGCTCCTGCGATATCCATATCCATGACCTGAGCATGCTCACCGGCTACTGCGCAGGCTGGAGCCTGAAGCAGCTTATTCAGGAGGGTCTTGGCGGCGTCGTCGGCAAGATCACCAGCAAGCCTGCAGCTCACCTCAGCTCCCTCTGCACTCAGATGGTGAACTTCCTTGGCATCATGCAGAACGAGTGGGCAGGCGCACAGGCCTTTTCCAGCTTCGATACCTATCTTGCTCCCTTCGTCAAGGTGGATAATCTCAGCTATAAGCAGGTTCTGCAGTGCATCGAGAGCTTTGTCTTCGGCGTGAACACCCCCTCCCGCTGGGGTACTCAGGCTCCCTTCACCAACATAACCCTTGACTGGACCGTGCCCAAGGACCTTGAAAACCTCCCCGCCATTGTGGGCGGCAAGGAGATGGACTTCACCTATGGCGACTGCAAGGCGGAGATGGACATGGTTAACCGCGCCTTTATCGAGTGCATGATAAAGGGCGATGCCAACGGCCGCGGCTTCCAGTACCCCATCCCAACCTATTCCATCACCCGGGATTTTGACTGGTCCGAGACCGAGAACAATAAGCTTCTCTTTGAAATGACCGCCAAGTACGGCACTCCCTATTTCTCCAACTACATAAACTCCGATATGGAGCCTTCCGATGTCCGCAGTATGTGCTGCCGTCTGCGCCTTGACCTTCGTGAGCTTCGCAAGAAGTCCGGCGGCTTCTTCGGCAGCGGCGAGAGCACCGGCAGCGTGGGCGTTGTAACCATCAATATGCCCCGTATAGCCTACCAGTCCGCCTCCGAGGCAGAGTTCATGGCACGTCTTGACAGGCTCATGGATATTTCCGCCCGCTCTCTGAAGATGAAGCGCGATGTTATCACCCGCTTCCTCAATGATGGCCTTTATCCTTACACCAAGCACTATCTGGGAAGCTTTGATAACCACTTCTCCACCATCGGTCTTGTGGGCATGAACGAAGCTGCCCTCAATGCCTGCTGGATAGGCAAGGATATGACCCATACCGAGGCTCAGGAGTTCAGTAAGCGGGTGCTGAACCATATGCGTGAGAAGCTCAGCGACTATCAGGAGAAGTATGGCGATCTCTATAACCTTGAGGCCACTCCCGCTGAGAGCACCTCCTTCCGCCTTGCAAAGCACGATAAGTCCGACTTCCCCAATATCATCACCGCCGCTGAGGGCGGCACTCCCTATTACACCAACTCCTCCCACCTGCCTGTGGGCTACACCGAGGATATCTTCACCGCTCTGGATGTTCAGGACGAGCTCCAGACCCTCTATACCTCCGGCACAGTGTTCCACGCCTTCCTTGGCGAAAAGCTGCCTTCCTGGCAGTCCGCCGCCGCTCTGGTGCGGAAGATCGCGGAGAACTACCGCCTGCCCTATTAGACCCTCAGCCGCACCTACTCCGTCTGCCGTGAGCACGGCTATCTTGCCGGTGAGCAGTTTGTCTGCCCCCACTGCGGCGAGAAGGCCGAGGTCTATAGCCGCATCACCGGATATTACCGCCCTGTCCAGAACTGGAACGACGGCAAGGCTCAGGAATACCGCCAGCGCAAGACCTATGATATAGCCGGCAGCGTATTCAAAGGCAAGGAAGTGGACTTCGTGGCCGAGGCTGCCCAGCCCCTGAAGGCCTACGCCGAGGGCACCATGCTCTTCACCACCAAGACCTGCCCCAACTGCCGCATAGCCGCCACTCTGCTTGATAAGGCAGAAGTTGGCTATGAGAAGCTTCTGGCCGAGGAAAATGCAGATGCCTGTGCCGCTTTCGGCATAAATCAGGCCCCCACCCTCATCGTCAGCGACGGCGAGAACTTCAAAAAGTATGCCGGTGTCTCCGATATTCGCGGATATCTCAGAAGCATCGGTGCATAATAGATCATAACAGATTTTATAAATCGTAGGGCGCGACGACCCCGGCGCGCCGCCACAAAAGCAAGTAGTTCGGTGGCGTGCCGGGGTCGTCACGCCCTACCACCTATTCACGGAGGAAACACTATGTACGACATTATTATCATCGGCGCAGGCCCCGCGGGTCTCACCGCCGCTATATATGCCCGGAGAGCAGGCAAAAGCTGCCTCGTCATCGAGCGTGGAGCCTTTGGAGGCCAGATAAGCCTTTCCCCCAAGCTTGAAAACTATGCCGGCTTCACTGAGATAAGCGGAGCGGAATTTTCCGACCGTCTTGTGGAGCAGGCTTTGAATCTGGGAGCTGAGGTTGAGCTGGACGAGGTCACCGCAATTGGGGAAAAAGACGGCATAAAGACCGTCACCACCCTCTCCGGGGAGTTTGAGGCCAAATCTCTCATCATTGCCGCCGGAGCAAAGCATCGCCGTCTTGG
>JAZNZM010000029.1:0-2164 GCA_045594965.1 Oscillospiraceae bacterium
TCGCCTGCTGCTACGGCATTGACCTTTCCATCGGTGACATGGCTATGATCGTTCTCACCGCAACTCTGGCTTCCATCGGTACTGCCGGTGTCTCCGGTGCAGGTATGATTATGCTGGCCATGGTTCTTACCTCCATCGGCATTCCCGTTGAAGGTATCGCCATCATCGCCGGTGTCGATAAGCTCTTCGATATGGGTCGTACCACCCTCAACATCACCGGTGACGCTACCTGCGCTCTCTGGATTTCCCGCATTGAGGAAAAGAGAGCTGCCAAGGCTGCCGCTGCAAAGTAAGTTACATAAGAAAAACTTCAAAACCGCAGAGCTTCGGCTCTGCGGTTTTTTTCAGTAAGTGGGGATTATCTGCGGCACCAAACGCACACATTCTGTGTTTGCGGGCGCTTCGTGAAGCGCCCCTACCGGTGGATTTTTGCTCTCCGTTTAAGCTTCACAGCTCGCCGCCCCTTTTTGTGTCGACTGTCAATGGTAAAGCTGATGCCTCCCCACAAAAAGTCCCATTATAAGGCTCTTCGCTTTTTTACTTTAAACAATAGACATGCTAAAGTTTCAGTGGTATAATTATGCCAATACTTTTTCGGGAAGTGATTTTGTATGACCAATATCGAAAGGCTCATTCTTCCCATGGGCCCGGAATTCCGCGACTATCTCCATGACGAAACGAAAACTGTGGGCCATGCCGACAGCATTTCCTTTCCCACCAATGAGGCTGAGGTCTGCGCTCTGCTGCGCCACCACAGCGAGAAGGGCGAAAAGGTTACCATTCAGGGCAACCGCACCGGCCTTACCGTTGCATGCGTCCCCAGCGGCGGTCATGTTATGAGTCTTGACCGCATGGACAAGGTGAGCGGCATGAGAATAGAAGATGGAGTTGTTTTTATCCGCGTCCAGCCCGGTCTCAGCCTTGGTGTGCTGCGCCAGATGATCTCCTCCGGTGAATTCAAAACCGCGCTCTGGGACGAGGAGTCTCTTGCTGCCTATAAGCTTTTCAAAAAGATGCCAAAACAGTATTTCCCCCCGGACCCCACCGAGTCCAGCGCCTCTCTGGGCGGCATGGCCGCCTGCAATTCCTCCGGTGCCAAGACTTATCACTACGGGGCAACGAGGCCCTATATAAACGGTCTGCGCGTGGCTCTCCCCGACGGCGATATAATCGCCCTGCGCCGTGGCGAAGTCTTTGCCGATGGGCGTGATTTTACACTTGTCACCGAGGGTGGTCGGGAAATAAAAGGCCGTCTCCCCTCCTACACCATGCCCAAATGCAAAAATGCCTCCGGCTACTATGCCGAAGACAACATGGATATGCTGGATCTTTTCGTGGGCAGCGACGGCACTCTGGGTCTTATGACGGAGCTGGAGCTGCGGCTTATTCCCGCTCCCAAGGTGATCTGGGGCATCAACTGTTTCTTTGTGAAAGAGGATAATGCCCTCTCCTTTGTGGAAAGTATCCGCGAAAAGATTTCTCTGGCGGCAATTGAGTATTTCGACTGCAACGCCCTTGACATTCTCCGTGCCTACGATGACGGAGGCTGCCCTGTCCCCGAGGGCTATGAGTGCATGATATATGTGGAGATCCATGCCGACAGCGACGAGGCCGCCAAGGCTCAGATAAAAACCGTGGGCGAGACTATGGACAGCCTCGGCGAGAGCTGCGCCAACACCTGGGCGGCACGGAGCCTCCCCGACAGGGAAAGACTTCTTACTTTGCGCCATAAGGTGCCCGAGAGCGTCAACGCTCTCATTGCTCAGCGCAAGAGAGCCGACAAGGCCATTGCCAAGGTGGGCAGCGACATGGCCGTGCCGGATAAGCACCTGAGGGATGTCTTCGCCCTGTACCGCCGCAGCCTTGAGGAAAAAGGCTTCCAATTTGCCATCTGGGGCCACATCGGCAACAACCACGTCCATGTGAATGTGCTGCCCAGGGAGGCCGCCGATATGGCTGCAGGCAAGGCCATGTTCATGGACTGGGCAAAGGATGTCGTTGCCATGGGCGGCACCGTATCCGCCGAGCACGGCACCGGCAAAAATAAGGCCGCTTTCCTTCCCGTTCTGTACGGAGAAAAGGGTGTGCGGGAGATGGCGGCGGTGAAGCGCTGCTTCGACCCCGGGTGCATTCTGGGTGCGGGCAATCTCTTCCCCGAGGAATA
>JAZNZM010000030.1:0-4014 GCA_045594965.1 Oscillospiraceae bacterium
TCAACGGTGTTTATCATGCTCTTCACCTCAATACTTTCCGTAATGTATTTTGGCGGTATCGAAGCGGTCATCAAAGCGCTTCTGATACTCCTTGTAGCCTATGGATATGAGGGCATAGGGGATAACGCTGTCCGGGATCTCCACGGCCTCCTTCACATGGGCCATGCGCTCGGGATAGGGCCATACACCTATCCAGCAGGCGCCCAGACCTTCCTCCTCCACCTGCAGCAGGATATTCTGGCACACCGCGCCCAGATTGCCCTGCCAGTTGCTGCCCTCCCACATTCTCCCGGTGTTCTCGCAGACAACAATATGCAAAGGGGCCTTCTCTGCAAAGTGGGAGTAAGGGCCAAGGCGGCTCAGGCGAAAACGCATCTCCTCGTCGGTGACAACGATGAACTCAAAGTCCTGAGCATTGTGGCCTGTGGGGGCCTGCATGGCGGCGCGGAGTATGCGCTCGGTTTTTTCGCTCTCAACGGGCTTGTCCAGATATTTCCGCATGGAGCGGCGGGTGAAAATGGAATTCATGGGAATTCCTCCTTATTTTATGTATTTCTATAATCTTATCACAGGCTCAGTTGCTCCGCAAGCACTGTGATGGCCGCACAAAGGCCTTTTGCCATGTCCTCAATGCTCATGGAAGGGGGACGGGACTCTTTTGCGGCTGCCTGCTCAGTGCTGAGAGGCAGATGGACAAAGCCTCCGGGGATTTCTTCATCCCTGCAGCGGCGCAGCAGGGTATAGAGCACATCGTTGCACACATAGGCTCCGGCGCTGAGGCTTATTTCCGAGGGCAGACCTGCCTCCTTCACAGCCTTTGCCATGGCCTTTACGGGCAGGGTGACAAAATAGGCCTCCTGCCCGCCCGGCACAACCGCCTCGTCACTTGGTTTATATCCCGCATTGTCAGCTATGGCGGCGTCCCGAAGGTTTATTGCCACACGCTCGAAGCTTATGGCGGCTCTCCCTGCCGCCTGCCCTGTGCAGATAACGGCGTGGGGTTCATATTCATCCATTGCGGAGAGCAAAGCCTCTTCCGCCTTTATAAACTCCGTGGGCAGCAGCGCCTTCACTATCTCCCCACCGCCGATTTCAGTGGGCAGCAGCTTCACAGCTTCCCATGAGGGGTTCACCCTTTCGCCTCCGAAGGGCTCAAAGCCCGTTACAAGTATTTTCAGCATTTTTCACAGCTCCATTTTGTTATATCTTTTAAAGCCGTCTCCCAGCACCTGATGGGCGTCCGAGAGGATTATGAAGGCCTCGGGGTCTATCTCGCTGACCAGAGCCTTCAGCTCTGCGGTCTGACGCTTTTTCATTGCGGAGAGCAGCACGTTTTTCTCCTGTCCCGTGTAGAAGCCCCTGCCCTCCAGCACGGTGACGCCACGGTCCAGACGGGAGTTTATGGCTTTGCCTATGGTCTCATAATGCTCCGACACGATGATGGCCATGGTGGAATAATCAAGACCGTAAATTATGGAGTCTATGACTATGGAGCTGACATAGAGACACACAGCGGAATAAAGGGCGCGGCTGAGGTCCCCGAACACAAGGCCGGTGAGAGCAACCACAATAATATCTATCATCAGCATAAGCTTGCCTATTGGCTTGTCAGGCAGCATGGGGCGGAGAAGCCTCGCTGCAATGTCGCTGCCGCCGGTGCTGGCTCCCGCCAGAAAAACAAGGCCCAGCCCTGCGCCCACTCCGGCGCCGCCGAAGATGGCGCACATCAAAGGCTCAAGGGGCGGTGCGGGGATAAGCTCCGTAAGGCTGAGGAAAAGGCTGCTCAGCAGCATGCCCAGAAGTGAGCCGATGAAGAAGCTGCGCCCAATGCTCTTAAGACCCATAAGGAAGAGGGGCACATTCAGCGCGAATGACCACAGCGCCACGCTGCCGATGCCTAAAAGATGCTCAAGAATCTGGCCGATGCCGGAAACACCCCCCGCATTTATATGGGCACTTTGAAGAAAGAAGCTGAAGGAAAAGGCAAAAATCCCGCTGCCGAGTATGATGAGGGCAAGGGAGCGGAAAAGGGATTTGTATGAAAGCTTTTTTGTCATTTTTTGTCCACCTCCTGTTGGGTATAGGATAACATTTAAATGGCGCATTGAAAAGTAGGGGAGACTCGGGAATCGCCCGTTTTGCGGCGGCAGCAAGCCACGCGCCCTAGGGCAGGCATTTAAATTTACGAATGTAGGGGCGGACCGACGTGTCCGCCCGCGAATGGCGGGAGCAAGCCCCCGCCCTACGGGTGCGGAAGAGTGCGTTCAGGCTTCGCGGGGAAAGGGTTTCCCGTCCCGAAATTTTTGGCGGGAGCAAGCCACGCGCCCTACGGGTGCTTCAAAAATTTCCCCATTGACAAACACTGTATGCCGTGTTATGCTAACTGTACTAATACAGCTAATACAGTTAGAACAGTGAGGTGAAATCTGTGATAAGCATAAATTACAGAGACCCCAGACCCATATATGTGCAGATAATGGACTCTCTCCAGAAGCTCATCGTATCGGGAGCCATTGCCCCGGACGAGAAGATGCCCTCTGTCAGGGAGCTTGCCCAGTCTCTTGCCATAAACCCCAACACCATTCAGCGAGCCTACAGGGAGCTTGAAGGCAGGGGCTATATCTACTCCGTGGCAGGAAAGGGCAGCTTCGCCGCCCACATGATGGATGTGGACGCAGGCAGAAAGGCGGAGCTTTTGAAAATTCTGGCGGAGACAGCAAAGGAGCTGCGCTATCTGGGTGTCAGCGAGGAGGACATTGTAAAGGAGGTAAGCAAACATGATTGAAGTGAGAAATGTTGTAAAGAGCTTTGATGGCTTCAGGGCTCTGGACGGAATAAGCATCACCGTGCCCCGCGGCGGAATCTACGGTCTTGTAGGCCCAAACGGCAGCGGCAAAAGCACTCTTATCCGCAATCTCATGGGCATCTATCGCCCCGATGAGGGAGAAATCCTGGTGGACGGGCAGCCCGTTTATGAAAACCCGGCTGTGAAGGAGCGCATAGCCTATATCCCCGATGATATATTCTATTTTCTCCAGTCCTCTGTTAAGGACATGATGCGCTATTACCGGGGGATTTATCCCAAGTTTGATATGGAGCGCTATGAAAAGCTGAAAGAGGTTTTCTCTCTGGACGAGAATATGCCCATCCGCCGTATGAGCAAGGGTATGCAGAAGCAGGCGGCCTTCTGGCTCTGCGTGTGCATGCGTCCCGACATCATGGTGCTGGACGAGCCTGTGGACGGCCTTGACCCGGTGATGCGCCGCCAGGTATGGAGCATCATCATGGCAGACGTGGCGGAGCGGGGCACCACCGTGCTGGTGAGCAGCCACAACCTCCGCGAGCTTGAGGATGTCTGCGACCATGTGGGCATCATTGACCACGGCAGGCTGCTCCTTGAGCGCTCTCTCAGCGAGCTGCAGGAGAATATAAGCAAGATCCAGATAGCCCTGCCCGAGGGAAAGGAGCTTCCCGAGGGTCTGGACATTGTCCACACAGCCTCCACAGGCCGCCTGCGTACAATCATAGTCCGTGGGGAGCCCAATGGGGTGCTGGCAAGGCTGCAGGAGGCGGAGCCTCTTTTCGTGGACGCCCTGCCATTGAGCCTTGAGGAGATATTTATTTACGAGTTGGGAGGTGCAGATTATGCAGTCAAGGACGTCATTCTTTAACAAAGCCATTTTTCTCAACACCTTAAAGCGCTTCTGGCCTCTGTGGTTTGTGTATCTGGCCATATGGCTCATAATCCTGCCCGGAGTTCAGGCTGTGAACTACTATAACCCCAGCAGCCCCTTCACCCTTTACCGGGACATTCTGGACACCGCCCAGTTCGGCGGCATAATAATCGGCATGGGCTACTCCATCCTTGCTTCTATGGCGGTATGGAGCTTCATGTATAACTCCAAGACCATGTCCGGCGTGGCCTGCCTGCCCGTAAAGCGGGAGGGCGTGTTCCTCTCCGCCGGTCTTGCGGGTCTGCTGCCTGCTCTGGCAAGCAACATCGTGGTCTTCGGC
>JAZNZM010000031.1:0-2335 GCA_045594965.1 Oscillospiraceae bacterium
GCCACAGTGGAAAGACCCATTCAGCTGCTTCCCAATGCGGAGGACAGCGGCAAGCGTACCTTCACCTTCTCCACCACCCCCACCGTGGGCAGCCGCACCTACGACTGGCTCGCCGACCACGGCGTGGTGCTCCACACCGTAGGCGAGGAGCTGGAGCTTACCCAAGGCTACGGCAGCTACGGAAAATATGATTGAACTAACTAACCCCCGCACCTCCCGGTGCGGGGGTTAATGCCTTCCCTTGGGGGAAGCTGTGTAAGAGATTTTATATTTAAAGCCTTCCCCTGGGGGAAGGTGGCATTTGCGTAAGCAAATGACGGATGAGGGAAAATGGCAGCAGAATGATTCCCTCATCAGTCTCGCATACGCTCGACAGCTTCCCCAGAGGGGAAGCCTTTATAAGGTATTTCATATTTAATTCCCCCATCAATTGACCTTTAATTTTTTCCGTGATATAATATGGTGTTTTAATATAATTACATGGAGAAATACTTATGTGGATAGCAGATAAATGGCAGGATTTTGAACTTATCGACTGTTCCCGCGGGGAAAAGCTGGAGCGTTGGGGAAAGCAGATTCTCATTCGCCCCGACCCTCAGGCGATCTGGCAGACTCCCAGAAACAATCCCCTCTGGAAAAAGCCCTCTGCACGCTACAGCCGCTCCAGCAGCGGCGGCGGACACTGGGATAAGGCTTCCGTGCCCGAGCAGTGGCAGATACACTACGGTGAGCTGACCTTCAATGTTAAGCCCATGAACTTCAAGCACACCGGGCTTTTCCCTGAGCAGGCCAGCAACTGGGATTATATTATGGAGAAAATACGCTCCGCGGGCCGTCCCATCAGCGTGCTGAACCTCTTCGGCTACCCCGGAGCCGCCACCGTTGCCGCAGCCAAGGCCGGTGCCAGCGTCTGCCATGTGGATGCAGCCAAGGGTATGGTGGCATGGGGCAAGGAAAATGCCGAGGCCAGCGGTGTGAGGGAAGCTCCCATTCGCTGGATAGTGGACGACTGCGCCAAGTTTGTTGAGCGTGAGATCCGCAGGGGCAGACGCTATGACGCCATCATCATGGATCCACCCTCCTACGGCAGAGGCCCCGGAGGCGAGGTATGGCGCCTTGAGGACAATATCTGGGACTTCGTGGAGCTCACAAGCCGCGTGCTCAGCGATGATCCCCTCTTTGTAATCATCAATTCCTACACCACCGGCCTTTCTGCCTCCACTATCGGCTATATTGCCGACAGCATTTTCACCAGAAAGTACGGCGGTCACAGCGAAAGCCAGGAGCTGGGTCTCAGGGTGACCGACACCGGTCTTGCCCTCCCCTGCGGCTCCAGCTGCCGCTGGGAGAGATAAATTATTATCAAATAATTCCGCTTAAGCCTTCCCCCGGGGGAAGGTGCCGAACGAATGTGAGGCGGATGAGGGACATATTAAGCTGAATTTTTCCCTCATCAGTCACGGCTATCGCCGTGCCAGCTTCCCCCAGGGGAAGCTCTAAAAGGAATAATTATTATGACGGATCCTATCATCAAAATCGAAAACTTAACATTCGCCTACTCCGAAACCGAGGAGCCTGTTATAAAAAATCTCTCTCTGGAGATAGAGCAGGGCAGCTTTGTGGCCGTGCTGGGACATAACGGCAGCGGCAAGAGCACTCTCGCCAAGCACCTCAACGCAGTGCTGCTTCCCACAGACGGCAAGGTCTGGGTAAACGGCATGGACTCTTCCGATGAGGAAAGGCTCATCGATATCCGCCGCAGTGTGGGTATGGTGTTCCAGAACCCCGATAACCAGATTGTTGCCAGTGTGGTGGAGGACGATGTGGCCTTCGCTCCCGAAAATCTTGGTGTGCCCTCTGCCGAGATCCGTCAGCGTGTGGACGAGGCGCTCAAAAGTGTTGGTATGTATGAATACCGCCTCCACGCTCCTCACCGCCTCTCCGGGGGCCAGAAGCAGAGAGTGGCCATAGCCGGAGTGCTGGCCATGGAGCCTGAGTGCATAGTGCTGGACGAGCCCACCGCCATGCTTGACCCAATAGGCAGACGCGAGGTGCTCTCCGCCATAGAAAAGCTGCGGCAGAAAAAGGGTATGACTGTTATTCTCATAACCCATCACATGGACGAATGCATAGATGCCGACAGACTCATCGTTATGAGCGGCGGACGCATCGTATCCGACGGCAGACCCAGAGAGGTTTTTTCCGATGTGGAGAAAATGTGCGCCGAGGGTCTTGCCGTTCCCGAAACCACGGAGCTTATTTACGGACTTCGTGCCGCAGGCTGGGACATTCCCCTTGAAGCTCTCAGCGTGGAGGAATGCGCCGAGGCCATAGC
>JAZNZM010000032.1:0-7246 GCA_045594965.1 Oscillospiraceae bacterium
CTTGAGGGCTTCCTTGATGGAGCAGACACCAGCCCATGGGCGGAAGATGCCATGAACTGGGCTATAGGAAATGGTCTCATGAAGGGCGATGACAGGGGCAATGTGAATCCCCGGAATAACGCTACCAGAGCGGAAATATCAACCATATTCCAGCGCTTTATCGAAAATGTAATGTAATAATATTTCGGTACTACTGCCTTCTTCAGGAGGTTTACTTCGTGAAATACATAATAAACAACGAGCATTATAATGAGGGCAATGTTTTTGAGCTGAACAAGCTTCCGGCCCGAAGCTACTTTATTCCGTATCCCGACAGAACGAGTGCAGACGCGGTTTCATCCGGTGAAAAGAGATATGCTTCTCCCATGGTGGACTGTCTCAGCGGAAACTGGGACTTCAGATTCTACCCCATGCCCTCTGAGCTGCCGGCGGAGCTGGATACGGAGAGCCTGAACTGGGAGAGCATAGCTGTGCCCGGCTGCTGGCAGTTTCAGGGCTATGGGAAACCCTTTTATCTGAATGTCCGTTACCAGTTTCCCTATAAGCCCCCTGCGGTCCCGGGAACAGAGCCTGCAGGCAGGGTTTTTTCGCTGATTGGCAACGGGAAAATAGGTGTCGGCTGGACAAAGCCTGAGGGAGAATATAACTTCGTTGGAGTCTACAGAAAGCTTTTCACTGTGGAGGAGCCTCAGAAACGCCACATTATCAGCTTCCTTGGTGTGGCCTCATGTCTGGAACTGCACCTGAACGGAAGGTTTGTGGGCTACTCCGAGGGCAGCCACAACACGGCGGAGTTTGACCTCAGCGGCCTGCTCAATAAAGGTGAAAACGAGCTTGTGGCGGTGGTGCGCCGCTGGTGCAGCGGCAGCTATCTGGAATGCCAGGATATGTTCCGCAATAACGGCATTTTCCGTGATGTGCTTCTGTACCGTGGCGGAGAAATCTGGGACGTGGACATAAAGACCGAAAAGCAGGGAGCGCTATATTCCCTTTTTGTCAAAGCGGATGTGTGGGGCGGGGGAGGCTGCACAGTCACTCTCTGCGGCCATGGACTTGATGTGTCCGCCGAGGCAGGAAATGGCGAGGCCCGTTTTGAAAATCTCACAGTAGAGGAATGGACCGCCGAGACCCCGAATCTCTATGAGCTTTATGTGGAGACAGCCTCTGAGTGCGTGAAGTATCGTGTGGGCTTCAGGGATGTGCGGATTGAGGGCAGACGCTTCCTCATAAACGGCAGGGCGGTGAAGCTCAAAGGCGTTAACCACCACGATACCGGCCCCACAGGAGGCTACACAATGAGCCTTGGGGAGCTGGAGCGGGATGTGCTGCTCTGCAAGGAATACAACATGAACTGCGTCCGTACCTCCCACTATCCCCCTGACCCATATTTTCTTGAGCTTTGCGATGAAAAGGGAATTTATGTGGTGGATGAGGCGGATCTTGAGACCCACGGAGTGTTTGTCCACCGCTTCCCACCCAGCTATAACCGCATAAGCCACGACAGCTTTTGGGAAAAGCACTATCTGGACAGAGCGCAGAGACTTTACGGACGGGACAAGGGCCATGCCTGCGTCATAATGTGGAGTCTCGGCAACGAGTCCGGAGGCTATAAAAATACCGACGCCATGTATGCATGGCTGAAAGAGCGCACAGCTATACCCGTTCACTATGAAGGTGTAATCCACTCCAAACGGCAGGCCTACGATGTGGGCAGCGAGATGTATCCACCCGTGGAGCAGCTTCGAAGAGTGGCCGAGGGAAAGGCAAAAAAAGCCTGTCTTAACGACAGACCCTATTTCCTCTGCGAATATGCCCACGCAATGGGAGTTGGCCCCGGAGCGATGGAGGACTACTGGCAGGAGATATATGCCAGCGAGGCGCTTATGGGAGGATGCATCTGGGAGATGGCAGATCATGCAGTGCTCCATCCCGACGGCAGCTATACCTATGGAGGCGACCACGGAGAGTGGTGCCATGACGGAAACTTCTGCGTGGACGGGCTGTTCTATCCCGACCGCAGCCCATCCACAGGCGCGAAAATAGCACGGTTTGTATATAGACCCATACGGGTCAGCCACCTTGGAGGCAATCTCTTCGAGGTTTTCAACACCACAGGCTTTACCCCCGGAGAGGCTTACCTCCTCCGCTTTGAGTGGAGCAACGGGCGCGTAGCGGAGATTTCTCCCGAGGTTCAGCCTATGGAGCGGATTCAGGTGGAGCTTGCCCCAAGGCCGGGCGGTGAAAAAACAGGCAGCCGTATCAGCTTGGTCACTGTAAGAACCGTGGAGAAAGCCACGGGGCGGGAGCTGTCAGCAGAGCAGATCATTCTGGGACCCATGGCCCCAATCGATGAGGCCGAGCTGAAGCCGGCTCCTTTGCCGGATAACTTCAAAACCTCGGCAGCTTTTATAGCTCAGGCCCGGGAGCACACACTCTTATGGCGCGCTCCCACGGATAATGATACTGAGCTCACGGGACGAAAGGTAATGGAGGAGTTCCTTCACGGAAAAGAGGAATTTATCGGAAAGAAGTCTGTTGGCGGCACTGTGAAAATGCAAAGCCGCCTGAGCTTTAAGAGAGCCTCCTATATCTGCACCGATGTGTATACCCCCGTAATGGGCGGCATTATGGTGGAAAGCTCTGTCCGCAGGGAAAAGGGCAGGGGAGAGCTGCCACGTTTCGGAAAGTGCTGGCGTCTGCCTCTGAGTTTCGGCAATATAAGCTATCTTGGACGCAGCGGCGAGAGCTATATGGACATGAAGGATCAGGCCGTTATAGAAAAGGTGGACTGCAGTATCGGGGATATGACCGAGCCAAATATCCGCCCTCAGGAGAGCGGCAACCGCATGGATTGCCAATATGCCCGTTTCAGCGATGGGGAGAACTATGTCCGCTTCACAGCTCTGGACGAACCCTTCCAGCTGGCTGTGAAGCCCTACAGCGACAGGGCGCTTGTGAACATGCGTCACAGGGAGGACGAGAAGGCCGAGGCCTGCTATGTCACCATTCAGGCTTTCCAGATGGGCATAGGCACAGGCAGCTGCGGACCATCCACAAGAAAGAAATATCGCTTCAGTGGAGATAAGGAATATTCTTTCCGATATCTCATAAGCTGGGGCAGGGAAAATAAGTGAAAAACCATGGGGAGAGACCGACTTTGAGCCGTCTCTCCCTGTTGCTTTTCGCCCCTGCGACAAAAGGCAAAGTGGATGCACACCCGTAGGGCGGGGGCTTGCTCCCGCCATATGCGGGCGATTCGTGAATCGCCCCTACGGCTGCGAGGAGGGAAGCCGGTGTATGCACTCCGTAGGGCGGCCGCTTGCTGCCGCCACGGGTCGATGTGGGCATCGATCCCTACGAAAGATATTCACCGCACCCGTCATTGCGGGGAGGCCGCAGGCACAGGGGCAATCCATTTTTTCTTTTTCGAATTCATATTGCCTCCGGCGGGTGACTTTTGTTGTGGGACAAAAGTCACCAAAAACCCATTCAAGAGAGAAAAGTATTTCTCCCTTGAAAAACCCTCATTCGCTGCGGAATGTGATTGCTGCATGGTGCCACATAATCGGGATCCTGAATCCATACATTTTGCCCTTTCCTTCCGCTGCCGCTGCTGCTATGCTGGGCATATGGTTGCTGCGATTTTCGGGCGGATAATATCCGCCCCTATGGGCTGCGAACCGCCGACTTCCCTCCTCGCGGCATAGCCGCTGCGGTCGCTTGCTAAAAATGTGCCACCGGCACATTTTCTTAACGCACCGACGTAGGGCGGCAAGGGCGGGCTGTGGTCAGCCCGCCCTACGGCTCCCGCCATATGCGGGCGATTCGTGAATCGCCCCTACGGGTGCAGGGTTCTTTTTTCGGCGGGAGCAAGCCCCCGCCCTACGTCGGTGCGTTAAGAAAATGTGCCGGTGGCACATTTTTAGCAAGCGACCGCAGCGGCTATGCCGCGAGGAGGGAAGTCGGTGGTTCGCAGCCCGTATGGGCAGATATTATCTGCCCTTTTTCTCCCCTTGCTGAAACTTTTTCCGGAAAAATCCGTCATAAGCGATGTAAAGCTGATACAATTGGACTGTATACAGTAGTTATCTCTTTATGAAAAAAGGAGAGCGATAAGCATGATGAAAAAGATTCTGATACTGTGCATGGCTCTTGTCCTGTGCCTTTCCCTGTTCTCCGGCTGCGCCGAAACTCCCGCTCCCGGCCCGGAGCTGACACCCCAACAGCCTGAGGCAAGTCCGGAGCAGAGCGCGGAGCCTGAAATTGAGGGCACGCCCTTTGCCTTCACATGGGAGAACATGCCACGCATGGACGGTTCCACCTCTCTTGTGCCTCTGGCACAGGCAGCAGCAAGTCTGCTTCTGGGAGAAGAGCCCATGTACACAGAGGGCATCACCCAGTTCAACCGCACCAGCCAGTCCTACCGCAACCTCATGTGGGATCAGTGCGACATTCTCATTGCCAGCTGGCCTGCCCTGAGCATTTTTGAGGAGCTGGCTGCGGAGAGCTTTGAGTATGAGATGGAGCCCATTGCCACCGATGCCCTGATCTTCGTGGTGAACGAGAGCAATCCCGTGGATAACCTGACAACGGAGCAGATAATCGGCATTTACACCGGCGAGATCACCAACTGGAGCGAGGTGGGCGGCAATGACGAGGTCATTCTGCCCTTCCAGCGCAACTCCGGCGCAGGAAGTCAGGCCCTTATGGAGAAGCTTGTTATGGGCGATGTGCCCATGATGGAGGCTCCCACGGAGCTGATGGCAGGCAGCATGGGCGAGCTTATGGAGTATGTAAAAAGCTACGATAACTCATCCAACGCCATTGGCTACTCCGTTTATTACTACGCCAACGATATGCAGATGGCAGAGGGTCTGAAAATCATAGCCGTGGACGGCGTTGCGCCCACCTCCGACAGCATCCGCGCAGGGGATTACCCCCATCTCAGCAATTACTACACCGTTATTGCCGCCGACGAGGCTTCCGACAGCCCTGCCAGAATCATGTTTGACTGGCTGCAGGGCGCCGAAGGTCAGCGCTTGGTGGAAACTCAGGGCTATGTGCCCGTGAAGGATCTCAGCTCCGCCCCCAAAAAGGAGGCCACCCCCGGCGGCTATGTGGTGGAGACGGACTGGTCTGTGCTGGGCATTGTTGAAAAGCCCGAGGCCAAGTTCACGCGGCTCAGGGAAGAGCCCATCGAGGCTCTGGAAGCAAGAGATGACTACGGCATACTCTACCCCTTTGTGGGACGGGCAAACTATAACGAATATGGCGGCGAAAAGTATGTCTACGGCCTTTTTGACGCCAAGGGACGCATAGTCTGCGACAGCGTATACAGCGAGGTCAGCCGTCTTGCCTACTACCAAAACGGTGAAGAGCGCAATGTGCCCATGCTGGGACTTCAGCAAATAGTAGGGGACGAGAGCTACACCACCCTCTGCACCCTTGACGGCAGCTTTGTAAGCCCCGAAAGCTACGGCCTTGTCCATGTTCTCGACTTCGGCGTTCTCTGCGCAAAGCGCTACGACAGCCAAAGCTTCGTCATATATGACTTTGAGGGCAATGTACTCATGACCGAGGCTGATCTTAAGCTTGACGGCTTCAGCCTCACGGGTGCGGGAGACATATTCGGCGGCAGCAATGGCTGGCTGACGGCATGGCTCAGCGACGGACAGAACTCCACCGCATGGCTCATCAATCCTGAGGGCGAGGCCGTCTTCGGTGACTGGTACAGTGCGGAATTCTGCGGCAAAAATTCCCTCATAGTCTACGGTGACGGCGGCGGCAGAAGTGTTGGTGTTATGAGTCTGGAGGGAGACTGGATAGTGCCTCCCCACTTCAGCTATATTGAAAAGCTACACGGCGGCTACTGCGGTCAGCTGCAGGAGGGCGGCAGCTATATCTACGACAGCGAGGGCAGGCAGCTGGCGGTTTATGAGGAAAGCGTCCGGGTGATGGGCCCCGGCTATGCCGCAGAGGGCAGCTACTTCACCCTTGACGGAGTGGAAGTTCCCTTTGGTGAGGGCTGGAACACCACTTCCTACTTTGGCGAAAGCCCCGTTATCTACAGGTGGGGCGACGACGGCGGCGAATTCATGAATATTTACAGCGGAAAGACCCTTTTCATTCCCGGCGACGCCTACGGCCACGCGGAGCAGCTCATGATAAACTTCATGATGGGCCCCACAAGCTCCCTTGAATATATTATTGTATGGGACGGCAATCCTGAGCACCCCTGCAAGCTCGTCAGCTGGGATCTGGAGCGTGTATACGAGTTCCCCGAAGCCGCCTCCGGCATGGCTGCCTTCTCCACCGTGGTGGACGGCTGCACAGGAGAAGAATACATCTGCGTCAATGACGCTGAGTATGTCGGAACCCTCTACAATGCCGACATGGATCTTGTGGGCAAAAAGGGCGAGTGGACCGGTATATGGAACGGTCTGCTCAGCAAAACCGACGAGAGCTTCTGCTGCTATTGGGACGAAAAGGACGAGGTTTTCTTCTGCTATCCCCTTTCCGACGGCGGCGGAGACTAAACCTTTCCCGAGTATTATTGAATAACAAAAAAGGACTGACGAAGAATTTCGTCAGTCCTTTTTCGTTTATCAGTTGTTTTAAGGTTTCCCTCGATCTTATAAGCCTGCGTATGCTCTGTAGAGGAAGGTTACTATCTGGCCTCTTGTGCAGGTACTGTTGGGGCCGAAGGAGTGTTTGCTCAGTCCTTGAGACCAAGCTTTTCACGCTCTTTGATAGCGTCCTTGCGGCTGAGGTTTACGCGGCCGCGCTCATCGATCTCGGTGACCTTGACCCAAGTCATGTCGCCGATGTTGAGAACGTCTTCAACCTTCTCGGTGCGCTTGAACTCAAGGTCCTTGATGTGGACCATGCCGTCCTTGCCGGGAACCAGCTCGACAAATGCGCCGATGGGGATGATGCGGACGACCTTGCCGTAGTAGAGCTTGCCCACCTCGGGCTCGAAAACGATGTTCTCGATGGTGGTGCGGGCAGCGCGGCAGGCCTCGATGTCCTCGGAGGCGATATAGATGTTGCCGTCGTCGTTGATGTCGATCTTGCAGCCGGTGTCAGCGGTGATCTTCTGGATGACCTTGCCGCCGGAGCCGATGACTTCGCGGATCTTGTCGGGGTTGATCTTCATCTGGATCATCTTGGGGGCGGACTTTGCCAGCTCCTTGCGGGGCTCGGCAATGGCCTTGAGCATGATCTCGTCAAGGATCTGGAAGCGGGC
>JAZNZM010000033.1:0-2783 GCA_045594965.1 Oscillospiraceae bacterium
CATTCCACCGTAGCTGCCGCCACGGAATCCGCCTTTTGCCATTTTTACATTCCTCCTGTATGGATAGTTATCTTAAATTTATTTTTTACTTGAAACTAAGTCGGAGGCCAAGCGGTCTTAGGAAGACAAATGTATGAAACAACTCCTTGGCTCACAGAACGACATGGCTACGATCCGACTTCATTCCACCGTAGCTGCCGCCACGGAATCCGCCTTTTGCCATTTTTACATTCCTCCTGTATGGATAGTTATCTTAAATTTATTTTTTACTTGAAACTTACAACCTCAAATTTGCCCAGAGCGTCCAGCTTGTCCTCCTTGGGAGCAGAGACCGGAGTGGGAGCGGGAGGGGGTGCGGAGTTGGCATCAACCATACGGGCAACGATGACCCGTCCCGCAATGGAGCTGGCTGCCGAGGCTACCTTGGATACTATATCGGGGCGGTTGAGCATATTCATGGCGAAAGAGCTCTTCACACTGAGCAGCATTTCGCCGCCGTTTACATATGCGTCCACCTGAGTTGGATCTGTCAGAAGCAGATAGAGACCAAAGGGCATATTTCCTGAGAGGGCTGCCTTGGTTTTTTCCCATATAGCCTCGTCGCTGAGGGCGGGGGCAGAGGGGGGAACCGCTGCGGCTATGGGAGCTTCGGGAGCTGCGGCATGGAAAACCTCTCTCTCTTCCGCAGGGGCAGCTGCCTCGTTGAAGTATATCTTGCGCTTTATTTCCACCTTGGGTCTGGGCTTTTCCTCTTCCTCAGGCTCCCTCATGAAGGAGGGGACATCGAGATCGAAAGGCACTTCCTCGGGAGGCACAATGGGTTCCAGACGCTGAGGCACCTGCTCGGAAAAGCTCATAAGTGCTGCAAGCTTGTCGCTTTCCTCTCCGTCAACCGGGTCACCGGGGAGAGGGGGAAGCTCGGGAATGGGCGGCAGCTCAGCGTAGAGGTCAAATTCCTCGGGGGATGCGTCGCTGTCCTCGGGCACATATTCCTCCTCCGGCTCATCGGGATCGAAGGGGGGTGCATCCATAATTGTACTGTTGCTGTCCTCAATGGCTGCGGGAGCAGGAGAAGGATCAAAGGTCGGCTCATCCTGAGTTGCGCAGGGAACAGGCTCCGAAACAGCCGGGGCAGGAGCGGCCTGCACAACAGTAACCGGGCGCTGTGCAAGCTCTTTTATGCTGCGTTCAATTTTTGAAATACGCTCGCGTATCAGAGGGAGATCGTCTCCCAGAGCGGGTTCGCACAGAGTTATGAGGCAAAGCTCACAAATGGTGCGTGCCTGCCCGGCGCGCATATCCGCAAGGGCGGACTGGATTATGCTTATGTTGTTCACAAGCTGGCCAGTGGAAAACTTTCCTGCAAAAAAGCTCAGGCTCTTTTCGTCATAGCATCCGCTTAAAAGCTCTTTTCCACCCTTGGGGGCAACGGCACGCATGAGAATTTCACGCAGAAGGCTGCTGAGCTCCCCAAGCAGAGTTCCGGGATCCTTGCCGCCCTGCCAGAGCTGGGTGAAAAGCTCAATGGCTGCAGGGGTGTTGTGCTCCAGAATGTGCTTGAGCATGGTGCAGATGTGGAGGCTGCCGGCCAGACCCATGGCGGAATAGACGGTGTCGGTGTCTATGCGCCGGCGGCCGGAGCACTGGTCAAGCATGCTGAGAGCGTCACGCATGCCACCCTCGGCAAGTCCGGCAATAAGAGCCGCGGCATCGCCGCTCAGCTCAAGACCCTCCTGAGAGGCCACAAACATGAGGCGGCCCTCTATGCTTTTGGAGTCCAGACGCTTGAAAGAGTGGCGCTGGCAGCGTGAGAGTATGGTGGGGAGAACCTTGTGGAGCTCGGTGGTGGCGAGAATGAACATAAGATGCTCGGGTGGCTCTTCCAGAATCTTCAGCAAGGCATTGAAGGCAGAGGGGGAGAGCATATGCACCTCGTCTATGATGTATACGCGTTTTTTAACATTGGCAGGGGAGAATATGGCCTCGTCGCGGAGGGCGCGGACGGAGTCAACGCCATTGTTGGAGGCAGCGTCCATCTCCACAACATCCATAACAGAGCCGTCGTCTATACCAAGACAGCTGGGACAGCGGTTGCAGGGATTGCCTCCTACGGGATTTTCGCAGTTTACGGCCTTGGCCAGAATTTTGGCGCAGCTGGTCTTGCCCGTGCCTCTGGTGCCTATAAAGAGGTAGGCATGGCTGAGCCTGTCGGTAAGTATCTGGTTTTTCAGAGTTTCGGTAATATGCTCCTGACCCACAACATCGTCAAATGTTCTGGGACGCCATTTGCGGTATAATGCCTGATACATGGCTTTTTACCTCCCCTGAAATTGAAGTAATAAGTAATAGTGAATAGTGAAGAAGTGAAGTTTCGGCTACGCCGACAAATTGAAAATCATCGCGCAGCGATACCATACCTATTACTTGTTAGCTGTTCCCTCTTACTTGTTTTTCGTAGAGAAAAATAACGGCCCCAGGCAAGACTGCACACCCTTCCTCGGGAAATGTGACCCATCCGTTACAACGGCAGCCAACTCGGCTCCGGCAACCTCGCGGCACACGAAGCGGACCGCTTAATGCTGCTCGGTTCCCCGCCTGACATGGTTCACGGCTCTCCGTTGCGCAAGACCGAAACGTCAACATCGCTTACCGAGGTCAGTCGATACATCACATACCCTTAGTTGGGAATTCATCCCTGCTATAGCGGATTGCAGGTTACAGGGCACCGCTGGCTCCCCGACTAGTGCAGCCTTGCCTGGGGCCGCCGAATTATTTTACTACAT
>JAZNZM010000034.1:0-11846 GCA_045594965.1 Oscillospiraceae bacterium
AAATGTATGAAACAACTCCTTGGCTCACAGAACGACATGGCTACGATCCGACTTCTCATGACAACGCCGCTGTTATCATCCTTGACATAGGCCTCTATCTTAACGGGGTACTCCCTGTTGTTCACAAATTTGAATTCAGGACCGCCCCAGGAAACGGTGGCATCAAGTCCGGTAGGAATATAGCCTACATTAAAGTAGTGGCAGGTGCGGTCTGTTATCTTGAGGTTAGCATAGAGAGCACAGTAGAAGGTCATGGAGGAAATCTGGCAGATGCCTCCGCCGTATTCCTGCACAGTCTGACCGCCGGAATAGGCAGGTGCAGGCAGGTAACCGTTTTCAGCGGTGCGCTGGCCAAGAGCCTTGTTATAGTCAAATTCCTCGCCGGGAAGAAGGATGGTTCCGTTCACGGAGTTTACCGCCTTGCGGACATTGTTTATACGGCTGGAGCTGCTGCCCCAGAGATTAGTGGTGCTCTCGCTGAGAACATCCCGGAAAAGAAGCTCGTTGAACTCCTCGGTGGTGATCTCAGGCTCGGTGAGAATAAGGGGGATCTTTACGGTATCGCCGTACTCGGCAGCGTACCAGAGCTTTTCGGCCTCGGCCTTGTCGAAGTCTATGCCGTTTACATGCTCAATTGTAACACCGTTCACCTTGTCGTAGCTGGCATCCTGAGCCACGGTGTGAACGCTCTCATATAGACCCTCTATATCCAGCTCCTGGTCGGTGTCTATCTCAGCTTCATAGGTGATGTCGCCGTATTCGCCCTTTTCAAGGGCATCAACAACAAGGGAAACTATCTCCTCGCTGTCAAGGATAACGCCTCTGGCGCCCTTGATAACATTGATTGTTTCCTCGCCTATGGTCACCTCGGAGGAGAGCAGGGCAAGCTGAAGCTCCTGAACCATATTGTCAACCTTGGCGGCAATGGCATCGGAGTCAGCAGTGATGAGAATCTCGCTCTGGAGATTCATGCCCATAAGGAAGCACTTGATATAATTGATGGTATCGTTGAAGGGGTTGCCGCCTGCGCAGCTGTCATAAACCCGCTGAACAAGCTCGGCAATGGGAGTCTCCGTGCAAACATCTGAGGCTTTCACAGTAAGCACAAAGTCCAGAGGCAGAAGCACATTCACTTCCTTGCCCTCCTGAGATGAATAGCCGGCCTCATCCAGAGCAGCGGCTGCCTCGGTGAGGCTCATCTCCCCAAGCTCAATGCCATCCAGAGTGACGTTGGGATAAATTGTGTCTATAGTGCTCACATAGAATATACCTGCTGCAGCAGCGGCCACAATAATGGCAACTATGACCACAGCAATAATTATAAGGATCTTGCCCTTACCGCTCTTGGGAGCCTTCTCTTTCTTGGGAGCCTTCTCCTTCTTTGGAGCAGTCTCTTTCTTGGGAGCCTTCTCCTTCTTGGGAGCGCTCTCCTTCTTGGGGGTGCTTTCTTTCTTTGCGGCCTTCTCCTTTTTGGGAGCTGCCTTCTTTTCGTTTCCGTCGTTCAGCTTCATTTGTCTCTCCGATCTCAGCTTCTGTAAAATACTTCTTCGCCCTTTGGCAGCTCGCTGTCTCCCATAACACTGGGTGCACTGTCCGTCCATGGATTGCCGCTGTGCTTGAGTTCGGCCTGCTTTTCAAGCATCAGGCCTATGAGCAGATTGGAAAGGAGGAATCCGGCCGCCGTAAAGCGCCAGCGTCCCTTCGCGCTCACTGCCCAGCCCTTTCGCTCAAACTCTCTGAGCAGCTCTTCCATTGGGGCAAAATCGCAGCGGTATATTTTGTAGTATTCCTTCTGAGAAATGCCCTTGCTTGTGCGCATGCCCAGCATTATATACTCGGCAGCCCTGTCCAGAAGGCCTATTTTCTCATACTCATCAACGATGGATTCGTTGCTGTTTATCCCGTTTATGTACTTCACAAGGTCACGCACATAGCTGTAGCGGATGCCCGCCACACATGAGTGGGCACCGGGGCCGAAGCCCATATAGTCCCTGAGAAGCCAATATTTGAGATTATGTCTGGAATACTTCTTCTTGCGGCAGAAATTGCTTATTTCATACTGCTTGTAGCCATTATTGGCCAGGGTCTCCACCGTGTAAAGATACATATCCGCCTGCTCGTCGTCATCAGGCAGGAAGGGGGAGCCACGGTACTCATACATGGGAGTTCCCTCCTCCAGCTTCAGGCCGTAGCATGAGATGTGGTCCACCTTCAGGGCTATGGCTCTGCGGAGAGTATCCGCCCAGTCGCTTTTGGTCTGGCTTGGCAGTCCGTATATCAGGTCTATACTGATATTTCGGAAGCCCGCCCGTCTGGCATCGCGGATGCACTGCTCCACCTGTGCCCAGTTGTGACGGCGCCCGATTAGCTTGAGTATATCATCATTTGCGGATTGTGCGCCTATACTAAGACGGTTAAAGCCCTCGCTTCGAAGAAGCTTGAGATCGTGCTTTGTGATGCTGTCGGGGTTCACCTCTATGGTAACTTCCGCGGAGCGATAAACCAGAGCGTTCATCTTGAGGGCATTGAATATCTCGCATATTCTTTTTGCGCCGTAGTAGCTGGGAGTGCCGCCGCCGAAATACACAGTGTCGATGTAGTATTTCTGGAGTTGTGGCCCCGACTCCTTGATATGGTCGATAATGGCGTTATGATATCTGGGCATCAGCTGATCGCAGCCGGAGTGAGAGTAGAAATCACAGTAGCCGCATTTTGATGCGCAGAAGGGTATATGAATATATATGCCGAGAGTATTGCTCATAGCTTATCTCCGAATTCTAATAATAAATACATGGACACAGAAATACAGTCCCGTTTCAGCATACAGCAGATAATAAATTATGTCAACCTAAATAATCAAAACAGAGCGCATACAAGCTCGGTATATTCTGCCGGGTCGTCCAGAGGAATGTCTGCCACCAGCTTGGCCTGGCAAAGGAGTATCTTTATAAGCTTTGCAGCCTTGTCCTTATCCTCACCATAGGCTTTTTTCAGCGCCTCAAATGCGCTGTGGCTGCCGTTTAGCTCAAGTACCTTTCTGGCCTTGAGGTTTTCGGTGTTGGCTCCGGGAAGGGAGCGGAAATACTTTTCCACCTCGAGAGTTATCTCGCCCTCGGTGGTAATGCACACGGGGAAGGAAAGGAGCTTATGGGAAAGGCGAACATCCACGATTTCATCGCCAAGGGTCTCCTTGAAAAAGCTGAGCATTTCGCGGTTTTCTTCTTCAAGACGCTGGGTATCAGCCTTCTGCAGATCGGTCTCAAGGCCCAAATCATCGGAGCTGACATTGCAAAATTCCTTGCCCTCATAGTCCCCGAGAATCTGAACAACAAACTCGTCCACGTCCTCGGTCATATACAGCAGGCCGAAGCCGGCATTGCGCACCTGCTCGGTCTGGGGAAGCTTAGATGCGCGGGCAACATTTTCCGCAGCCGCATAATATATATATTTCTGCCCTTCAGGCATCTTTTTTGCATACTCTTCAAGAGAAATCAGCTTTTCTTCGCCGCTTCCCGGGAAAACAAGCAGATCCTTCAGCATTTCCTTCTTTCTGCCATACTCTCCCACAACACCGTACTTGATCTGGGTGCCAAATGCTTTCCAGAACTTCTCATAGGACTCAGCGTCGTTTGTAAGGAGCTTTTTCAGCTCGCTCTTTATCTTCTTCTCGATATTGGTAGCTATAACCTTGAGCTGGCGGTCGTGCTGAAGCATCTCTCTGGAAATGTTGAGGCTGAGGTCCTGAGAATCCACAATGCCCCGCACGAAGCGGAAGCAGTCGGGCAGCAGGTCGGCACACTTGTCCATAATTACAACGCCGCTGGAATAAAGCTGCAGACCGGGCTGATAGTCACGGGAATAATAGTCAAAGGGGGCCTTTGCAGGGATGAAGAGCATGGCCTTATAGCTGACCGCACCCTCGGCATTTATGCGGATAACGGCAAGGGGGTCTTCGCTATCGTGGAACTTCTCCTTATAGAAGGTCTTGCAGTCCTCCTCGCTGACCTCGCTCTTGGCTCTCTGCCAGATGGGGATCATGCTGTTGACGGTCTCTTCTCTCCAGACCTCGATGTACTCGGTTTTGGGCTTGCCGTTCTCGTCCAGCTCGCCGGTCTCGCGGGGCTCATAGCCCTCGATGTCCATAACAATGGGCCAGCGGACATAGTCGGAATACTTCTTCACAAGCTCCTTGAGACGGAAGGTATCCAGATACTCGCTGAACTTCTCGTCCTCGGTATCGGCCTTGAGGTGCATGATAATGTCGGTACCTGCACTGTCCTTTTCGCAGTCGGTGACGGTGTAGCCATCGGCGCCGCTGCTTTCCCATTTGCAGGCGGCATCAGCGCCGTAGGCACGGGAAATGACGGTGACACGGTCGCTGACCATAAAAGCGGAATAGAAGCCAACGCCAAACTGACCGATGATGTCAATATCGGCCTTCTGTGCCTCTTCCTCGCCGAGCTCGCTCTTGAACTTCAGAGAGCCGCTTCTGGCGATAACGCCCAGATTGCTCTCCATCTCCTCCTTAGTCATGCCTATGCCGTTATCGGAGACGGTAACTGTGCCGGCCTCTTCGTCCACCTTTACGCGGATACGGAAGTCCTCGCGGCCAAGACCCACGGCCTCATCGGTGAGAGAAATATAGCAGAGCTTGTCTATAGCGTCGGAAGCGTTGGATATGATCTCACGAAGGAAAATTTCCTTGTGGGTATAGATAGAATTGATCATCAGATCCAGAAGACGTTTTGATTCTGCCTTGAACTGTTTTTTTGCCATTTGATTGTTCCTCCAGATAGTTTTTGTCAACAAATTATTATATCATTTATACTTGCTTTTTCAAAGGTGTATTTATTAATTTTTTGTTACATATGCAGGGAATAATGCCTTGCTTCGCAGCTAATACTAAAGAAAAAAGGAGGTTAGCTTTATGATAGAACAGGATACCGTAAAACTTCTGCGTGAATGCGACGCAGGCATAAAGATGGGGCTTGACTCCATAAACGATGTTATCGACCGGGTGCGCAGCGCCGAGCTGCGCAGCATACTCTCCCGATGCAGACAGGATCACGAAAAGCTGAAGCTTGAAATTCAGGAGCTTCTGGGACGCTATAAGGACGAGGGAAAAGAGCCCAGCCTTATTGCCAAAAGTATGAGCCATATGAAAACCGGAATGAAAATGGGTATGGACGAATCCGACTCCACAGTCGCGGATCTTATGACCGATGGCTGCAACATGGGTGTGAAGGGTCTCAGCCGCTATCTCAACCAGTATGCCGCTGCGGACGAAAAGAGCAAGGATATCTGCAAAAAGCTCATCCGTCTTGAAGAGCAGCTGGCCATTGATATGAGAGATTATCTGTGAAAAGATCAATTCCATTTGAACTTCTGTCCTGCAGACGGCATTGTCTGTCATCACATTGTCTTCCAGCCCCCCGGTATAGGGCGCGTCGCCCCTGACGCGCCATGGGGCCGGCATGGTACAGCCATGACCGGGGGAGAGAATTTTTTCTCTCCCTCCCTCTTTTTGCCTCGCAAAAATCCAGCTCCCTCATCAGAGGGAGGCATTGTGCTGCGATGGGATTCTTGCTTACTCTCAGTTTATCCCTTCTCAAGCAGCTGCGAAAAGGGAACCGTTTTGGTAAACGGTTCCCTTTTCGCATTTCCTATATACATCAATCGGGAAGAGCGGTGGCAAAATAGAGAATGTCACTTATATTGCGCTGGGCACCGAACTCAACGGAGTTTATCACCTGATCATTGAGGACGATGGTGGCAGTCTGGCCGCCGTCAAGGGTGTACGCCATATCTATGCCGCGGCGCTCAAGCTCCTGACCGAGCTGGTACACAGTGGCGGCATTGGTATAATTGGGCTTTTCCGTGTTAACGGTGACCATGAGATAGTGGAGAGGATCCGTCTGGCAGATGGCAGCACGGGCATAGATGTCGTTTATCTCACCGAACACATAGTTATCCGGGCATATATTTTTCCCGTTCTCAACCAGAGCCGGACCAAAGGCCACACTGAAGAGGATATTGTTATCCGCAACATATTTCTCGGCGGTCTCCTGATCCAGAATCTCGCCCTTGTGCACAAACTTCAGGTTTCCGTCTACATCCACACAGCAGGAATCCACAAGCTCACCTGCCACACGGCGCACCTGACCCTCGTAGACCACAAGGCCAAGGCTTCTGAACTTATAAAAGTCTCCGTTCATGGCGGCAACAGCATTGACCGTGGCGGCCATGTCAGAAGTTGCGCACTGGATACTGGATCCGAAAACATTGTCGCAGAGGTAGCGGCGGAACTGGCTGGGGTCTGCTATTTTCACCTCGGAGAAGGTGTAAACAGCCCAGTTGACAACTTCCTTCCATGTGAGCACCAGAATGGTCTCATCATAGTAATACTTAAGCTTGCTGCCAGGCAGAAGCTGGGTATCCGGGCTCCACTGCATTTCCTGACCGTCAATAAGCTCGGACGCCTCTTCAAGAAGGGCAAGCACAACATTGGGATCATCCGTCTCCCCGAAGCAGCTCTGGTCGGGCTCGGGAGCAACAGGATTCATGCGATCCAGACGGTATACCTTCTTTATGGGCACGATGCCGTCCAAAGCGGCAGCATTGGCATTATTCACAAAGTCCTCCAATTTGGAGCCGATGCCTGCGGACACGCTGGCCTCGCTGCCGGACACCTCACTGCCTGTGCCCCTGACATAAAGGGAAAGCATGCCCACCAGAAGGCTGACAGCCAGCAAAAGCACAATAGCCCGGAGGACCGATTTGCCGAATTTCATTTTTGTTCCTCCTTAATAAACGGGAGTGAGGTTCGTTTCATCCCTGTAGACTATGTTGTCCCAGCTTACAAAGTCGCTTACATAGTCCCAGTTCTGCAGGGCCTTGCGGATGGCAAGGGATTTCTCTCCCCTGTTCCAGCCGCCGGCAGTGGCAGCTCCGGATTCATGCCAGAAAAGAATTTCCACATTCTCATAGCGATCGATAACACTGTTCCACTCCGGGGGAGCGATCGCGGTGCCTCTGAGCCATGCCCGTTCAAGACCGGGGAGGGAGTCCATGAAGCTTATATCGTCCACTCCCGCGCAGTAGGACAGATTGATATCCGTCAGCTTTTCAAGAGAGGCAAGGCAGCTCCAGTCATCAGCCCCGGCTCTGTAAAGCTCAAGATATTCAAGCTCCGTAAGCTCCGCAAGGGGGCTTATATCCTTTATTCCGGAGTTATCGCCCAGAAGCAGCACCTTGAGCTTTTTGAGATTTTCGATGCCCTCAAGGGAGCTGAGATCGTTGTGGGTCAAATCAAGAGCCACAAGCTCGGTGCAGTATTTGAAGAGGGGGGCAAGCTCCTCGCTGGTATAGCGGTGGGCAGGCTCGCTGACCTGACGGGTGGAAAAGACGGTGGCATCGGAGCTTATGTACCACTGTCCCACGCTGACTGTCCACACTATATCCAGCTGCGGATATTTTTCCATGAGAGCCTCTACGCTCTCGTTTTCAAACCATGGCTCTCTTATATCCAGACGCTCAAGGGCAGGCAGATATTCAAGCTTTTCCATAAGAGGCTGGGTATCTGTAATGGTAAAGTCATCAATTCTGAGTTCCTGAGCATCGCTGCTTACCTGCTCTCCGTAGATCTCAACACTGTAGTCCACCTGAATATCGCTGCGCAGACAGCTCAGCTCATAGAGGGCGGCATATTCCGCGCTGGCGCTGCCGTCCACATATCGGAGGCTTTCCATATCGGCAAGAGCCAGAATTTCCTCAGCGCTCTCATCTTCCACCACATATTCCGTTATAACAGGCGCTTCACTGGGCAGAACCTCCTGCCGGGGCGGCTGGGGAGCTTCGGAAACTATTGGAGCAAAGGGCTCTGGAGTATTCTCCGGCTTGTCCGGGAAGAGGGTGCCGTTTATAGCGTTGCCCACGGCGATGGTGCAAAGGGCAACCACTGCCACACCGAAAATCATGAGCAGGATTATTGCAAGCACCTTGCTGAAGGGGCGCAGCTTCTTCATAAGGAATAAGAGCAGAGAGAGCAGTCCCGCAGCCACGGCAACTATAATCAGCTTATGTATCTTTGTAAGCTCAAAGCTCTCCTTTACAGGCTCAGGTTCACTTGTGGGCAAGGGAGCGAGAGTGGCCTCGGGAGTGGGCGTGGGAGCCACCGTGGGGCTGACTGACGGCTCGGGGCTTTCGCTGGGTTCGGGGCTTTCGCTGGGGTCGGGGCTTTCCTCCGGCTCCGGCTCAGCATTTTCACGGAGATAGCGGGTGTATTCGCTGTAATCGCACATAAGTGTGCAGAGGTTCGTCATGGTGGTAATTGCGCCCTTGCAGTTATCCATGAACATGACGAGCAATATGGGATCGGGAGTATAGACTATTGCCGCATCATTGAAAATTGTGTGTCCCTCATAGGTGAGATAGCCGTACTTGTGAGCGATCTGGTAGCGGTGCTCGCTGTAGGCAAAATAGTTGTTGGGCGCGCCCAGCAGCATATAGCTGATAACTCTGGGATAGCGCTCATAGTCGCCGTAGAGCATTTTGAGAGCGGAGATTATCTGGCGCGCTGTAAAGTCATTGCCCTCGTAATAACGCTCCTCCACAGTGCGTATATTAACGCCCAGATAGGGTGCGATGGCGGCGCGGTAGGTTCTGTAGTCGCCTATCTCCCGCTGAAGCATTTCACTGAGCTCGTTATTGCTGGATACAAGGCTGGACACCTGTATGTTCTCATAGGGGATATTGCCGAAGCGTGTGCTCCAGTCCATCTCTCCCAGATATATTTTCTCGGAGTAATACATATTGAGGGGCAGCTTATACACGCTGGCTGCCACCATGTATTTATCCCCCTGATGATAGTACTCCTCACCGGTTACGGTGTTGTAAAAGCCAAAGGTGAAGGTGTTGGGGTCCAGACCTTTTTCCTCTATGTAGCCCTGCACAATATCTTCAAGAGTCTTGCCCTCGAAGCGGGAGAAGTCGATAACATCGTCCTCGCCGGGCGGCTCCACAATGGGAACGCCATGGACAGAGTTTACAAGGCTTGTATCCGTCTCCGGAGCCTCTGATGCCAGAGCCGGAGCGCAAAGAGCACCTGCAAATATCATAAGCGCCATAAGGGCGGAAAACAGCTTTTTCATTTTGGTCCTCCTGCCTGAGATGACAGCCTTCGTCCCCGTCGCGCAAATGGGACACCGCCATAGCTCAGACCTGTATTTAATAGTGGAAAAGCGTATACATATACCAGATTATTTTACCATCATTGCCTGCGTCTTACAAGTGTACTGAGGACAAAAAATCGCTTTTTTCGATTATTTCTTTTATATGGGACATCCGGGGCTGAAAGCCTTGAAAATACAGGGATTCTACTGTGAGTAGAGCGGCTTTTCCCCCGATTCTACTCCCCGGGAATACCGGGTAGAGCTGTTTCGGCGGCAGTAGCTTGCCTTTTTCCCACCATGGCACATAGGATAAAGGCGAACCTATTCCCATTCCCGAAAGGCTGATACCCATGAAAAGAACACCCCTTCGTTTTCGTTCCCTCCCCGACTACACACGGGGAGAGGAAATCTTCTCCTGCGTCTCCCATATAGTCGGCGGCGGCTTTGGAATAATAGTTCTGGCAGTATGCCTCTTTGTTTCAATATCCCACGGCTCAGTCTGGTCAATAGTGTGCTCTGTCCTATACGGCTGCAGCATGATCACCCTTTACTGCTTCAGCAGCATATATCACGGCCTTGCTCCCGGTACCGGCAAAAAAGTAATGCAGGTGATGGACCACTGCGGCATATACTTTTTGATAGCAGGCACCTACACTCCCATCGTTCTCTGTGCCATCCGCCCTGTGTATCCCGGATGGGGCTGGGCGATCTTCGCCGCTGTATGGGCTTTGGCCGCGGCCGCAACAGTGTTCACCGCCATTGATCTCAAAAAATATTCAAAATTCAGTATGGCCTGCTATATTCTCATGGGCTGGTGCATAATCGTGGCGCTGAAGCCCACCCTGGATGTGCTTCCTCTCCCCGCCTTCCTGTGGCTGCTCTCCGGCGGAGTGAGCTACACAGTGGGCGCCGTCATATACGGAATCGGCAAGAAAAAACGCTGGATGCACAGCGTTTTCCATCTCTTTGTCCTTCTGGGCAGTGTATTGCAGTTTATCTGCGTGGTGGGCTATGTCATATAAAGAATTTGGTATGAAAATGTTTTTATTTCTGGCGCTCTGTGTTATACTGATAAAAAACAAATATCACACATATACACGGAGGAAAAGCCATGTACACCAGAATAAATGCTGCCTGTGATTTTATCCGCGGCAGGTTCCCCGGAAAGATCGACATCGCCATTGTCCTCGGCTCCGGCCTTGGCCCCCTTGCCAATGAGATAGAGTCTCCCATAGTTATTGACTACAGGGACATCCCCCACTTTCCCGCTCCCACTCTCGTGGGTCACGAGGGAAAGCTCATCATCGGCAGGATCGGTGACAAAACCGTCTGCGCCATGAAGGGTCGCTTCCACTATTATGAGGGCCACGATATGGACACAGTCACTCTGCCCATCCGCGTTTTCGCCCGTCTTGGCATTGAAAAGCTCATACTCACCAATGCCGCCGGCGGCATCCGCTCCGACTATGAGCCAGGTACCGTTGTCCTTATCCGCGACCACATCAGCTTTTTCTGCCCCTCTCCCCTGCGCGGCCCCAACATGGACGAGTTCGGCCCCCGTTTCAAGGATATGACCGAGGCTTACTCCCTTTCCGCAGGTGAGATCGCCCGCGCCGTTGCCGCGGAGCACGGCATTGCTCTCCCCGACGGCATATACACCTTCTTCCACGGCCCCCAGTTTGAGACCCCCGCCGAGATACAGGCCATCAAGGCCATGGGCGGCACTCTTGCCGGTATGTCCACCGTGCCCGAAGCCATTGTTGCCCGTCATTGCGGCATGAGCACTCTCGGTCTCAGCCTTGTCACCAACAAGGCTGCCGGTCTCAGCACTCAGGAGCTGAGCCACGAAGAGGTAATGGAGACCGCTGCCATCGCCGAAAAGAATCTTGTTGCCCTTGTAAGGGGTATAATTGAAAAGTGGTAAGAAGCACAATTACCCCGGTGTCAGTTCTGGACACCGGGGTAATTGCCATGCGCCCATGGGCTATCCGGCTTCATTTGTCAGGATTTCCCCCGGGATTTATCAATTATTTCTTGACTGTAAAGTTACTTTATCCCTTATCATGGCCTCAAAAGGAGCTTGTCTGCTATGAATATAAAGGAAGCCGAGCTGCGCACGGGGATGACCCGCGCAAACATACGCTACTATGAAAGTCTTGGTCTGCTGTTCCCCCTTCGGCTGGATAACGGATACCGCGACTACAGCGAGGAGGACATAAAAACCCTTCTGAAAATAAAGCTTCTGCGCTCTCTTGAGGTAAGCCTTGAGGATATCGGCGCCCTCAGCCGCGGTGAGGCCGGAATGGCGGAGGTTCTGTCCCGTCAGCTTCTGGAGCTTGAGGAAAAGGAGCAGGAGCTTCAGCAGGCACGGGAGCTATGCAGTCGTATCCGCTCAGACGGCATTGATTACGAAAACCTCGATGCCTCCTATTATCTGGAACAGATGCGCTACCCTGCCTCCGCTATGAATGCGGCCCGAAAAAAGGATACAGCGCCAAAGGTGACAAACTATGTGCTGCGCTTTTTTGCCAGAAGCCTTGATCTGTTTATTTGCAATACATTTATCGACTGCGTTTTCCTTCTTGGCGGTGTGAACATTTCAGCCCTTCCTCAGGGCAGCCTGTTTCTGCGTGCCCTTTTTGCCGTCGCCGTCATGCTTTTTGCCGAGCCATTACT
>JAZNZM010000035.1:0-19175 GCA_045594965.1 Oscillospiraceae bacterium
ACTCGTTATGGTCGCAGGTATGGTCGCTTGCGGCAACAGCGAGCCCGCTGCCCCCTCTGCACCTGCTGCTCCCGCTGGTCCTGCAGCTCCCGCAGCTCCCGCAGATCCCGCAACCCCCCCTGAGAATCCCCTGGCTGGTACTTATGACATCACCATGTGGGTTTCCGAAATGGAAGGCGTCGCTGAGATGACTCAGGAAATGATCGACGCTTTCGAAGCCGCTAACCCCGGCATCGTTATCAACGCCGCCATCGAAGGCGTTACCGAAGCTGACGCCGGCTCCAAGGTCGTTGCTGACGTTGCTTCCGCTCCTGACATCTACTGCTTCGCTCAGGACCAGCTCGCTCGTCTCGTTCAGGCTGCTGCTCTCGCAGCTCCCGGCAAGGGCGCTTCCGAGACCATCGTTGCCAACAACGACGCAGGTTCTGTTGCTGCTGCTTCCGTCGCAGGTACCCTCTATGCTTACCCCATGACCTCCGACAACGGCTACTACATGTACTATGACACCAGCATCATCTCTGAGGAAGATGCTGAGAGCCTCGAGGCTATCATTGCTGCCTGCGAAGCCAACAACGTCAAGTTCCGCTATGCTCTTGAAAACGCATGGTACACCGCTTCCTTCTTCTTCGGCGCTGGCTGCCAGTCCAACTGGTACATGAACGAGGCCGGCGAATTCACCTCCATCGAGGACGACTTCAACTCTGAAAAGGGTCTCGTCGCAATGAAGGGTATGGAAAAGCTCGCTAAGTCCCCCGCTTATGACGGCAACGCTGATATCTTCACCGACGCTGGTGTTGTTATCACCGGTATCTGGAACGCCAACGCTGCTGCTGAGCACTTCGGCGACAACCTCGGCGCTACCGATCTGCCCTCCTTCGAGGTAGACGGCACTTCTTACCACCTCGGTTCTTACACCGGCAACAAGCTCATGGGTGTTAAGCCCCAGGCTGATCCCCAGAGAGCTGCTGTTCTGAGCCAGCTCGCTCAGTTCCTCACCAACGAGGAGTGCCAGATGAAGCGTTATGAGCTTTATCAGTGGGGCCCCTCCAACATCAACGCACAGGCTTCCGAGGCTGTTCAGTCCAACACCTCTCTCGCAGCTCTTGCAAAGCAGAACGCATACGGCATTCCCCAGGGCCAGATCCACGGCGCATGGTGGGATATCGCCAAGGTTCTCGGCGCTGACGCCAAGAACGCTGCTTCCGAGGACGATCTGAAGGCCGCTCTCGAGAGCTATCAGACCACCATCGATGGTCTCTTCTCCATGACTGAGGAGCAGAAGAACGCTTGGGGCGTTATCGGCGGCATCTGCGGCACCAGCTGGGATACCGACTTCGCTATGACCGAGGATCCCGCAGGCACCTACACCTCTGACGTCCTTGAGCTCAAGGCCGGCGAGGAATTCAAGGTTCGCCAGGGCGCTTCCTGGGATGTCAACTTCGGCGTTGAGTTCAACGGTGCAAACTGCGTTGTTGAGGCCGACGGCAAGTACCAGGTACAGCTCGTTTGGGACGGCGCTCAGGGCGGCACCGTTACCCTCATTCCTGTTGAGTAAGAAAATAAGTAACTGAGGGCTGTGGGGAGCCCCGATGGGCTCCCCACTTCCTCAGCATTTGCGCATTGTTAGCCGGCATGGTTTTTCCTGTGCCGGCAAGCAATGCTTTCTTATTATATAGAGAGGGAGGAGACCGTATAAACCGGGTTTATACAAGCTTTTATGAAGAGATTAAACGATCTTGAATATCTGAAGCTGGGCAAAGCAGAGGCCATCCTCTATAAGCTCAAGCTCTTTATCTGCGCGATCCCCGGCTGGATAGCCGAGCTTTTCATGAATATCCTCTACTTCCTCAGACACTGCGTGGTCAGCGTTTGGAAGGGACTTAAGGATATCGGATATACCTTCACCAAAGGCAACTGGGCTGTAAAGCTCTCTTTCATTATTTTCGGCTTTGGCAACCTTTTCTACGGACAGATACTGCGAGGCATTCTTTTCCTCGCGTTTGAAATAATCTTCTTTGGCTATATGTTCATCCCCTCCGGCGGTCTCTACTGGCTGGGCAAGTGCAACTGGTTCGTGCGCGACGCCACCGTCGGCACCGTTCAGGGTGCTTTCCAGTATGATATCATCTATGATACCGATGTATGGGTCCCCGGCGATGACTCCGTCAAGGTTCTGCTCTACGGTCTGCTGACTGTTATCTTCATCGTGGCCTTTATTTACACATGGAGAATTCAGCTCAAGCAGTGCCGCATCTGCATTGATATCACCGCAAAGGGCAAGAAGGTCAAGAGTGCGGGCGACGATCTCAGAAGCCTGCTGGACAACGACTTCCACAAGACTCTGCTGGCTCTGCCTCTCTTCGGCATCATGGCCTTCACCGTGCTGCCTATTATCTACATGGTTCTCATAGCCTTCACCAGCTATGACGCTGCCCATGACGGTTATTCCAACCTCTTTACATGGGTGGGCTGGGACCACTTCAATGAGCTCATGGACTTCGGCAAGGGCGGTCTGGGTCTTGCTTTCGGCGAGATCCTCGGCTGGACATTGATGTGGGCCTTCTTCGCAACCTTCACAAACTACTTCCTTGGCATGTTTGTGGCAATTATGATCAACAAGAAGGGCATCAAGATCAAGAAGTTCTGGAGAACCGTTCTTGTTATGACCATAGCCATTCCCCAGTTTGTTTCCCTGCTCTATGTGGCAAAGCTCTTCGACCCCTCAGGCATTATCGGCAAGCTGCTCATAGAGTGGAACCTGCTGCCTCAGTCCATGATAGCTGCCAACCAGATGGGTCTGTGGCAGAACGCCATCAGCTCCAAGATTCTGGTTATCGTTATCAACATCTGGGTTGGTATCCCCTACATAATGCTGATGGCAACCGGTATTCTCATGAATATCCCTGCCGACCTCTACGAGTCTTCCCGTATTGACGGCGCCAATGCCTTCCAGCAGTACACCAAGATCACTCTGCCCTACATGATGTTTGTCATGGGTCCCTACCTCCTCACCAGCTTCGTGGGCAACCTGAATAACTTCAATGTTATCTATCTGCTCACCCAGAATAACCCCCTTATCAATACGGAGATAGGCACGGCTGGCGGCGTGTCCGTCAACCATACGGACCTCCTGATCACATGGCTGTATAAGATGACCCTGAACAGCGCCGAGACCCAGTACTATATGGCATCCGTCATCGGTATTCTGGTCTTCGTCGTGGTTGCGGTTCTCTCTCTCATAGTCTACAATGTGATTCCTTCCACCAAGAATGAGGAGGACTTCAGATGATGAATAACGAAAATAAAATCAAGAAGACCGGCATGGGCGCCCGTGCCAGCAGAAGACTTGGCAACACCATAGTCTACATCATCCTTGTTATCATCACACTTGTGTGGCTCTTCCCCTTCTTCGGAATCGTGCTGGAATCCTTCCGCGTTGAGACCACCATGCAGATGAGCTATCTCTGGCCCAAGGAGTTCGGCTTTGATAACTATATCCGCCTTTTCAAGGAGACCGACTTCTTTATCTGGTTCAAGAACACCGGAATCATGGGCGTTGTCACCGCCGTTACCCAGACCATTTTCGTTCTGGCAATGAGCTATGTTCTCTCCCGTCTGCGCTTTAAGGGCAGAAAGGGCCTCATGAACTTCATGCTGGTTCTGGGCATGTTCCCCGGCTTCCTTACCATGATCCTTATCTACAAGGTCTTTACCGATCTTGGACTCACCATGGCAAAGGCTCCAGTGGGTCTTATCATTGTCTATGCTGCCAGCTCCGGTATGGGCTACTATGTGTCCAAGGGCTTCTTTGACACTATTCCCCAGACTCTGGACGAGGCTGCCCGTGTGGACGGCGCTACCCGTTGGCAGGTATTCTATAAGATCATCATGCCTCTCAGTAAGCCTATCGTCATCTACACCATCCTCATGGGCTTCATGGCTCCCTGGGGAGACTTCATGCTTGCAAGCTACATTATCCATGAGAACTCTGCCGGTATGAACGTTGCTGTCGGTATGTTCGAGTGGCTTTCCAAGACCATGGTCAACACCAACTACACCATGTTCTGCGCAGCGGGCGTTGTTGTGGCAATTCCCGTGGTTATTGTCTTCCTCCTGCTCCAGAAGTACTACGTTGAAGGCGTCACCGGCGGCGCAGTGAAGGGTTAAGGTGATACTATGGCAACTTTGAAACTTACTAACGTCAAGAAAATATACGACAACGATGTTGTTGCTGTTCAGAACTTCAATCTGGACATTGCCGACAAGGAGTTTATCGTCTTTGTCGGTCCCTCCGGCTGCGGCAAAAGTACAACTCTGCGTATGATCGCCGGTCTTGAGGATATCTCCGACGGCACTGTGGAGATAGACGGCGTTGTGGTCAACGATCTCCAGCCCCGTGACCGTGATATCGCCATGGTTTTCCAGAACTACGCTCTCTATCCTCATCTCAGCGTTTTCGAGAACATGGCATTCCCCCTCAGACTGAAGAAGGTTCCTCAGGACGAGATTTACGACAGAATAATCAGAGTGTCCGAAATTCTCGGCATCACCGATTATCTGGTGAGAAAGCCCCGTGCCCTCTCCGGCGGCCAGCGCCAGCGTGTTGCCATAGGCCGCGCCATGGTTCGCGACAGCAAGGTTTTCCTTATGGACGAGCCTCTCAGCAACCTGGACGCCAAGCTCCGCAACCAGATGCGTGCTGAGATTATCCAGCTGCGTCAGAAGATCGACTCCACCTTCATCTATGTCACCCATGACCAGACCGAGGCCATGACCCTCGGTGACCGCATCGTCATCATGAAGGATGGCTTTGTCCAGCAGGTGGGCACTCCCACCGAGGTTTTCGAGATGCCTCTGAACCTCTTTGTGGCTGAGTTTATCGGCGCTCCCAAGATGAACACCTTCAGCGCTGAACTCATTCGCCAGGGCGACAGGTACTTTATTGAAGCCTACGGCGCAAAGATAGAAGTCACCGGAAAGAAAGCAGAAATGCTCCTTGCAAGAGATGTTCAGTCTCAGGAAATCATTCTGGGCGTTCGTCCCGAGCATGTGAGCGTTGCCAAGGCAGGCGAGAGCACCGCCATTGAGTGCACAGTCCGCGTCAATGAGATGATGGGCAGCGAGCTCCACCTCCATGTGGACGCTCCCAACGGCGACCAGCTTATTGCCCGTGTTCCCACCCTCTCTCTCAGCAAGGACGACCGCGCCAATCTTGTCTATGGCGGCAAGATGTATATCAGCTTCGAAGGCAGAGTTATGCATTTCTTCGATGCTGAGACCCAGCACAACCTCCTTCTCGACTGAGAAAGCAATTCAATAGAAACAAAAAACTGCCCTATGGCTTTAGCCATAGGGCAGTTTTTTGGTAAATTCAGTCTTATTTGCTCAATGCGAAGAGACCGCCGGCGCCGCCGGAGTGGAGGAAGAGCACCTTGTCTGTGGGCCTGAAAGCGCCCTCTTTTGCCATGGCAAGCAAACCGGCAAAGGCCTTGCCGGTGTATACAGGATCAAGGAAAATGCCCTCTTTTTCTGCCATAAGAGACACGGCGGCATTGCCCTCGGCCGAGGGAATGGCATACCCGGGACCGCACATATCTCTGAGAAGAAAACCGTCTGTGCTGATTTCATCAGCGATACCGAGAAGCTCCGCAGCCTCGCCTACAAGGGCGGGGGTTATCTCGTCGAAGGGGTCTGTATCCACCATCATGCCTGTGACAGTGGCCTTGGGCATATAAAGCTTTGTACCCAGAACCACACCTGCCATGGTGCCGCCGCTGCCCTCTGCGCAGATTATGTGGTCAAACTCCATGCCCTGATCGCTTAGCTCCTTTATGCAGTCCACATAGCCCAGCGAGCCGAGAGCGTTGGAACCGCCGCAGGGAATTTTGTAATAGGGCTTGCCAAGCTCATTGCCCAAGCGGTCCATTTCGGCATAGATATCATCGTAGGAATCGGTGTCCATGAAGATGACTTCAACGCCCATGAGACTGTTGAGAAGCTGGTTTCCGAGCCTTTCGGTCACACCCCGCTTTTTCAGGATGAGTATCGGAGTAAGGCCGAGCTTTCTGCAGGCAGCAGCGGTGAGCATTGCGTGGTTGCTCTGCGCTCCGCCGGTGGTGAACACGATCTCAGCGCCCTTTGCCTTGGCGTCTGCCAGAAGGTATTCCAGCTTTCTGAGCTTGTTTCCGCCAAGACCGAGACCGCTCATATCATCGCGCTTGATATAAACATTGGTGCCAAGCAGACGGCTTATATTGTCGAGAGAATGCAGGGGAGTGGGAAAAATGCCGAGGGAGAGCTTTTTGGGAAAAATCGCATTCATGTTAACGGCTCCTTTTTATGCCTTCTCAAACTGCTCCTTGCCTGCGCGGCAGAGGGGACACTCAAAGTCTTCGGGAAGGTTTGCAAAGTGGGTGCCGGGTGCTATGCCCTTCTCGGGGATACCCTGAGATTCGTCATACTCCCAGCCGCAGATGCCGCAGATATGCTTCTCTCCGCTGTTTCCGGGAAGAGCGCAGGCCTCGGGATTGGCAAGACATGCAAGCTCCCCGGCAAGAGCGTCTATCTGAGCCAGATTGTCCTCGGTGAGAGCGGACATGATCTTAACGGAATTATTGGCAAAGCTGAGGTTCTTGCTCTTTTCAAACATGGACTTCATTATTCTGGAGGCAACAGGAGCCCAGCTGCCGTTTTCAATAAGAGCCACGGTGCGGTTCTGGTATCCGCGTTCGGTGAGCTGCTCAATGAATGTGCGCATGAAGGGAAAAATATCGCCGCAGTAGGTGGTGGTGGCCAGAACAAGGGCGGAATATCTGAAAGCGTCCTCAACCGCCTCGGCCATGTCGGTGCGGGCAAGATCCTGCACTGCCACGGTGCAGCCCAGCTTCTCCAGCTTTTCAGCCAGAAGCAGGGCGGCCTTTTTTGTGTTGCCGTATACAGAGGTGTAGGCAATGGTCACGCCCTCCTCCTCGGGCTCGTAGGCGGACCATTTGTTATAGAGATCAAGGTAATAGCCCAGATTCTCGCTGAGCACGGGGCCGTGAAGGGGACAGATGCAGCGGATATCCAGAGCGGATGCCTTTTTCAGTACTGTCTGCACGGGTACACCGTATTTGCCAACAATGCCGAAATAATAACGCCTTGCTTCGCAGGCCCAGTCCTCCTCTGCATCCAGAGCACCGAATTTGCCGAAGGCATCGGCAGAGAAGAGAATTTTCTCGGCAGAGTCATAGGTCATAATAACCTCGGGCCAATGAACCATGGGGGCTGTAATGAAGCTGAGGCTGCGGCTGCCCAGACAGAGGCTGTCGCCCTCGCCGACAACAATGCGCCTATGGGAAAAATCGGTGCCGAAGAAGTTCTTCATCATCTGGAAGGCTCGTGGGGAGCTGACAATAAGAGCTTCGGGATAGGCTTCGGCGAAGTCCATGATGTTGGCGGAGTGGTCAGGCTCCATGTGCTGTACAATAAGGTAATCAGGCTTTCTGCCGCCGAGAGCCTCTGCAATGTTGGAAAGCCACTCCTGAGAGAAATCGCCGCCCACGGAGTCCATAACGGCAATCTTCTCGTCAATAAGCGCATAGGAATTATAGGCCATGCCCTCGGGGACAATGTACTGCCCCTCGAAAAGGTCAAGCCTGCGGTCGTTTACGCCTATGTATTTGACAGTATCGCTTATATACATAATGATTATCTCCTGTTGTTTATAGAATTGTCGCGTTAATTATACATCGCTGCGAAAAAGAAGTAAAGCGGAGCAGGTGGAATAAAAAAAGAGGGCTGCATAAAGAGAGATATCAAAGCCTCAGCTCGCTGCCATTCACAGCGTTTTTGAGCTTTTTTGCGGTGGGAATACAGAGTATGAGCGCCAGAATGAGGGAACTCATCTCGGAAAATACCTGGGCCAGCTGTACGCCCGTGAAATCCCAGAGAACAGGCAGACCGAGAGCAAAAATGCCAAGGAGGACTCCCTGTCGCATGAAGGCCAGAATAAGCACCTTTTTTATCTGCCCCAGTGTCTGACAGCACATATCCAGCATTATCATAAGGGCGATAAAGGGGACTGCCGGGAAGAAAAAGCGGAGTGTGCGGGCGGCCATTTCGATAACGGCGTGCTCATCGGAGAAAAGGGCCGCAATTGGCTCTGCGAGGAGAAAACCGGGAATGCACAGCACTGCCAGAGACAGCGCGGATGCCCGGATGGAGAAAATAAGGCCTTTATACACTCTGTCATAGCATCTTGCGCCGAAGTTATAGGCACAGAAGGGCTGGTAGCCCTGACCGAAGCCCATGCTGTAAGCCTGAAAGAAGAATACAACCTTGCTTGCAATGGTTATGGCGGCTATGGCACCGTCACCGTAGGGACGGGCAGCGTAGTTGAGAATAACCACAGAGAGACTGGTGAGGAACTGCCGGAAAAATGTGGGCAGGCCAAGACGGAGTATCTGAGAAATCAGCCGGCGTTTCAGCTCTATCCGTTTGAAGCGCAGTTCCACTATGCCGGTACGAAGACACATGGCAAGCATCAGGCAGAAGCCGAAAATCTGGCTGATCACGGTGGCAAGAGCTGCGCCTCCGACACCCATACCCAGAGTAAATATAAAAATCGGGTCCAATACCACATTGAGCAGGCCGCCGCTGAGGCTGGCTATCATTGCCATACCGGGGCTGCCCTGATAGCGGAGAATGTTGCTGAGCACCATGCTTGAGGAGGAGAAAGCCATGCCGCAGAAAATATACAGAAGGTATTCCGAGGCGTAGGGGGCAATGGTGTCCGTTGCTCCAAGGAAGGGCACAAGCTGTCTGCGGAAGCACAGCCCGGCTATGCCCACAAGCAGCGTGAATCCAAAGCACAGGAAGAAAGCACTGCTGGCTGCCGCGGAGGCTCCGGAGCGGTTTCGCTCTCCGAGACGGTTGGAAAGACAGGTGCCGCCGCCGTTGCCGAAGCAGTAGCCTATGGCTGTAATTATGGTCATTACGGGCTGGGCGATTCCAACGGCGGCTGTGGCGGATTTGCCCAGCTGTCCCACAAAGAAGGTATCGACCATATTGTAAAAACCGGTCATCAGCATACAGACAACCATAGGAACAGCCAGCCGCACAATGAGCCTGCGGAAGGGGGCTGCGGTCATCTCAATGTACTTTTTTTCTGCGGAGTTCATATATGCCTCCTTTTCAAAGGGTGAAAAGCTATTGTTGTTATTATACTCCTGCAAAAGCCGCAAAACAAGCTCTCTGCCAATATCCTAAGGTGAGAAAGTCACAGAAGCTCTCCGCAGGCTGTGCTATTATAAAGCCACAGGGAAAAACAAATACCACTTCAGATACAGGAGGAAATAAGCTATGAAATATGTATGCGACATCTGCGGCTGGGAATACGATGAGGAGCAGGGCTTCCCCGAGGGAGGGATTGCACCCGGCACTAAGTGGGAGAATATCCCCGAAGACTTTGAGTGCCCTCTGTGCTCAGTGGGCAAGGAACATTTCTCCGAATAACAGCATCATACGAGGTGCGGATAAAAAATAAACAGAACGCTCTCTTCCATATGGAAGGGAGCGTTCTGTTTATTCAGTCGGTAAGGGCAAAGCTATCAAAAATATAGAAGTCGAACTGACCCTTTACGCTGGCATAGTCCGCCTCGGAGCGGAGGGTCCATGCGGCGGTTTTAGCACCGAAAAAGCGGCATATATTCAGGGAGAGATTGTCCGCATCGCTGAACTTATAGGAGATGAAGTCGGGGCGTGTGGCCACATTTTCTATCATGTAGCTCAGAAGCAGATAGAGGGGCTTGCCGGCGTATTTCTCATCTCTCCAAAAGGCCTGAGCCAGCTGGCCGCGGGCTATTTCGGGGGCATTGTTTTTGTACCAGATCAGGGCAAGAGGATGGAAGCACTGGATGCAGTAAGCTCCGTCATATTCCTGCAGAAGAGCGTTGCTTTTTTCGCAGACAAGAGTATCCACCTTGTCCAGCTTATATTCAACGATAAGGGGAACCTGTCCGTCTATAAGCTCCAGAGCCTCAGCAAGGGTGGGGATGCCCTCCTCAGTGTCCAGAAGCTTCATTTCGGAAAGCTCCGCGAGGCTGTATTCCCAGATCTTACCCTCAACGCCGCACATGCGCTGGAGATCCGCGTCATGGAACACCACGGGGACACCGTCCTTGCTCATCTGCACGTCAAGCTCTATGCCGTAGCCGGCCTCAATAGCGGCGCTGAAAGCCGCAAGGGAGTTTTCGGGCACTGCGTTTTCGTTGTCGAAGTAGCCCCGGTGGGCGTAGTGATAGCCCTCAAGGGCGGACATATCCGGCTTGTTGAACATTCTGGGGGCTATGAGGAAGAGGAAGAGGGCAACGAGAACCACAAGAATAATAAGGATTATTTTCAGGGCTTTCTTTGATTTTTTCATTTTTGCAAATACCTTTCCGTATCATTTGGCTTTATTATACCAACACCGCGCTCCAAAAACAAGCCGCTTTGTCTGCGCCGTGGGCTTCTTTCGGATTGCATAAAGGGCGGGTGTAATGTATCATGATAGAAGGATCTGCAAAATCCTTTGTATCGGAGGCAGCGTGATGAGTAAGAACGAATTCAGGGCAGTACATCTCAGACATACAGGAGAGGAAGCTCTTTCCCCGGTTGAGCAGTTTGGGCCTCACTGCGCAGAAAAAGCTCTCGGTCTTAACTGCGAATCCCGCATACTCTGCTTTTCAACAGAGGGCGACACAGACAGGGAAAACTATATGCGCATAGTTGGAATTCCGGGGCAGAGATGAATAAAAAATGATGAGTGTCGGGGAAGCCCCGGCACTCATTATTTTTGCTGACAAAAGTGACTTTGGATTTTGTCATATATCCAATAAAACTCCCAATAAAGCAACAGCTTATAGGTCTGACAGAAAAGCAAGCGTGAGTTTTTCTGCTGCTCTATGTCCCAATAATGCCCTTTGGCTTGCAAAACATGCAGTATAACAGTTGAGTGTCCATTTTTTGGGACTCTCTTTCTGCGATAATTCAGGCAAAGGACGGAAAGTCAACTTAAAACCGGGCGAAATGCAGCCGCAAGTGTTAGCTGAAGGAGCGACATATGTTTCAGGTCCGGTCAATGACAAAGAGCTAAGAACTGCTGAGAGCCAAAGAGCGTTTTTTCAATGAAATGTATTTGTTCAAGTAATAATTATTGAATACAGGAAAGGGGCATAAATTATGATAGGCTTTTTTGACAGCATTTTTGATGTGGATGGAAACGGAGAGATCGATCCCTTCGAGTTTGGCATGATGATACACGAGCTGGAGCGTGAGGATGAGGAAATATCAGGCCGCTACCGCCCGAAGGATGACTTCATCTTCGATGATGACGATGACGATGACGATATGGACGATATGGACGATATGGATGAGGACGAGCTTGCCGAAGCCCATGATGCTGCGCAGCCGGAATCCGTTTCCGAGCGCAGAGCCAGGGTCCGTTCCCTCGCCGCAGATATATCCTGCCTTGTTACAGAGCTGGAAACCCTGCACTCCCGTATTCAGGACGCTAAAACCGATCTGGAAACTCTGCTGGATATCGAACAGGATATACTGCTGGATCTCCCCGATTGGCTGAGCTGCAGCGACTATGAAAGCGAAATGGAAAACGCTGTTGATGCCATTGAAGACGCACTCGGCTGCCTGGACACAGCCGACAGCGGCATGAGCAGCAGCATCAGCGAGCTTGAGTCTGCGTCCATTGCTTTGGACATTCTTGATTAAAGCTTGGCTATTTACTTTCAGCTCAGCGGCAGAGTGGCAATAATCGGATAATTATGTTATTATCGCTCTGTCAGTATTCGTTTTCAGATTTCAGCTGAGGCTCACAGTCTAACAAAACGGAGGTCAGTGCGATGTCAAAAATGTACTCCAAATCCGGACGGGGGAACGAAAAGTTCCTCTATGACAGCAGCGGCAGGTGCATAGCCCGCGGTGTAACCGACAAAAGCGGAAAGACTATCTATTCCGGCGCGGGTGGATATGTGGGTAAAAGCTTCGAGACCGGTCACGGCACGGTCAAGCACTATGATTCGGACAACAGATATGTCGGTACGGGAATCAGCCGCAGCGGAATCTCTACCATTGATTGCGGAAGCAGCACCACGGCAGAGAGACACAGCACCGGCCCGGCTGCGGTCTATGAATCGGACAGAGCGAATGAGCACGGCCCGGGCACACAAAAACGCTCATTGAGCAGCTTTGTGTTTGAAGGAGAAACGCGCAAGCTGCCCGCCTATGTGACTTTGAGTGCGGAGGGAAAGACAAGACTTTACACAAGTATTCCCTATGCCATAATAGAGGAAAGCCGGGAAAACGAAAAAGGGCGGATCATATATAAGTACAGAGCCTTCAACAGCATGGGAGGATGGTATTTTCATGAGACCGTCAGAAGTCCTGACGAGCTGATTGAGGAGTTCGGCATCGACTATAACAAGGCCGATGTAGCGGACTTTTTCAAAATGCCCCAGAAGGAAAGAGAGTTTCATCTGACCATGTATGACGGGGTAATCAATAACCGTACGCCGGAGTACTATTACAAAAAACTAAGAAAAGAACGCTTTGAAAATGCACTGATAATCATGTCGCTGTGTGTTTTGGGGTTGACTGTGCTTTTTGCCCTGTTTACTTGAAAAGATTCCGCGTAAGGGGAGATGTGAATGTCGAGTAATGACGATTGGTTTGAAGATTATTTGATCTATAAGATCTTTTTCGAGGATAAGGAAGACGAATATCACAGGAGCACGGGTGGAGCAGGCTCGGGCGGCGGCTTTTTGCTGAGCATAATTGCTTTTGCAATAGTTTTGTTTGTGCTTTTGCTGGTCCGATAAGTAAGTACGACGGTATCTCAAGCTATGTCTAAGTCTTCCAGTGCCCTGATTAAGAAAGTAGCCGGAAAAATGTTATCCTTCAATCAGTGCACCTGGTTTGTAACACCATGATGTGGATATTGTTGGAGCAAAAGAGCCTCTTTTCTACTTTGTCAGAGATGTCAATCCTGCCACTGGCGAAGTGCCTGATAGCAGTGTCTTTAGAAGTTCTATAAACAAACAAAAACGGAGCACCAGTGCTCCGTTTTTGTTTGTTTAGCAGTTTGTGGAGCAAAGCTCCGTCCTTCACATTCTGCTCGCCCATCACGCTTCTGTTTGGCTTCAAAAATAACAAGCGTGTACACACTATCTCGCCAGAATCCTGAGCAACGAAAAAACAGCGACAATAATTATTACCCAGCAGATTGTAAGAAGGCAGCCCTCGGCCTCGTTTTTAGATTTGCCGTTGCAAGTATAACACAGGAAACGAATTGCAGTAAAGCTCCGCTTTTTCTCGCTTGTTATGCCACGAAGCTTGCCAGTTGGCATCCGATCAGCTCGCCAATTGTGCTGCTGCTCTGTTTTACGGTGAATTTTTCGCGGAGGCTGCGGCAGCTTTCGCCGAACTCTTTGTCCCTTGTGGTCATACGAAGGAGCTCAGCGGTGGACATTGCATCCCATAGTGCAGTATGAGCTTCTCCGCGGAACTGAAAGTTTGCACAACTAACGGCATCTTTCAATGAAATTTGCCTGTTGCTGCCGATCATACGGCAAAATACCCGCTGGAAGTCCATCCAGCGTCCCATACAGCAGGGGAACTCCAGACCCTTTACCCAACACTCAGTGTCAAGCTGCCACAAATCTGTGCCGCTCCAGCTGTATACGCGGACACGGCCGGTATCGCCTATCCATGCGCACAGCCTATCCAGTGCCTCCTCCAAATCCGATGCATTAACCAGATCGGCATCACTGATTCCGGTAAGTGCCGCTACCTTGGGCACGATGCGTTCCACATAGCGAGGCTTTACATAGCTGCTGAAGCTGCCGATAAAACGGTAATCCTTGTCCAGCATTACAGCGCCTATCTGAATTATTTCATCGCGCATATATTCCCGAACCTCAGGATACTTGCGGGAAACAGGGGTAAATTCAAGGTCAATCACAATATGTCTGTCGTACATTTTCGCTTCCTCCTTATCAATCGGCGGATATGTTTCTGTGGGACTGAGGGTTAAAATATCGGTTATGCTCCCGTTTGTGCTTCTGATGATTTTATTCTACTCGCCGCGTTGTCCGTTAATCAGGACTTTTAACTGTGATGCACGCCGTTATTTTGGCCATCGGGAGCTTTGTTGGCCTCCAAGCCGAAAAGGGATGTCCGCAGTGCAATGGCTGGGTGGAGTAAACAGATTATCCGACATGGTGGCGGTGAGCAGTGCTTAGGGCTGCATGAATACAGAAAACCCCGGAAGGAGCTATTTATTTCACTCCTTCCGGGGCTTGCCTGCCGTTTATCACTTTCTGTTCAGGTAACCCTCGATCTGGCGCTTACTCAGGCGGAAGTCTTTTTCCAGAACGCCGCTAATTAGTTTTTTATATACTTCGGAAGGCGCATTGTAGAGTCGGGGAGTTTCGGAGGTGAATGTGTAAACCGGCACTCCGGCGCCATCATTTCCCAGACACAGAAGGCGACCGTACCAGTTGGCTGACATTCCTTCCTGCTTCTGAATGTCCAGAAGCTGCCCAAGGCTGATTTTATAGAGCTTCATGTATACAACGCCGCTCTCCTCACTATTCTCCGTCGGGTAGAAAAATGCGACTCCGCGACCGCCCCAGCTGCCGCTTGAATTGCCAAAGCTGAGCTTTCCGGGATAGGATGCTGTTCTTATTTCCCGGGGAGGGGTTTTGTCTTTACAGCCTGAATACTCCCGTCCGTTTTCCTTGCAAAGGCCACCCGTTATGTAACAATCGAAGCGCTCTTCACTGAGATTTGATCCGTAGGCAGCGTACCAAACAAGCTCGCTTGCATCGGCATTCCAACGTGTGCGTACCATCTCGCTGTTGGCTACAGATCCTTTGTAGACATAGGCTTCGGCACCGAAGCTGCGGTAACCAATGCTCAGCTCCACATCCACACGGTCGTAGAGAGTACCGAGACACTCATATATATCTATCTCAGCCAGAACCTTGTCATCGACAAAGTAGAGCTCTCCGCATACGCTTTCACCTTTTCGGGCTTTGATTCCGGGATATGCACCCAGATCGTAGAGAGCATAATCTCTCAGCAGAAACTTTCCGCCGTATATGGAGGTGTCCAGCATATGTCTCGCGCTCTGACCCTTCATGAGCGTACCGTAAACGAACACAGGATTATTTTTGCCCTCCCAGCATGCCCACAGCTCCTGATTGAGGTAATTGGCGTGTCCCTCGGAAAAGGCATCTTCGACGTAAGTGCCGGAGCCGTTTTCTATTTTCCGTCCCAGCTCCGCCGCCTCGTTCATATATCCGAGGATGCGTTCCTTGAAAAAGGGATACTTATGACCGTAAACCTCAATGAACTTCCTCACCCCGGCTCTGCAGAGCATCAAAAGCGTGCGGCGGGCAGTACCTGCAGCTTCAAAGCCGTGGCCTATAATACCGTAGCCGTATGCACTCTCCAGCATCCCGTGAAGAAAGCACCCAAGCTCTCCTTCAAATGCATCCGGCCAATTTAGAAGAGCATGAATGGCAACTGCGGATATGGCATAGGTGGGGAGATAGATGAGATCCACTCTGGCATCCCGAGGCATATCATCGGAAACAAAGAGCGGCACAAATCCTTTTTCGTTCTGCAGCTTATGTGCGTTCTCAAGAAAGGTAAGGGCTTCGCGGCGGCTCATGTTTTTGTACATACAGGTCTCCACCTCGCGGTACAAACTGTCTGCCATACGCAGAGCAGAATGGGGCTCATCTGCAATATGAAGCTCCTGCATGAGCATGTTTACCTTGTTGTTAGTCTCGTTTTTCATAACTTTTTCTCCTTTCGACTCGCGGTCATCTGTGATGATTACGTTATACCACGAATCAGCGAAAGTGGCCGGAAGTTTTACTTCCGGGCACTTTCGCCGTTTGGCTGTGTCACAAGCTTTTCTTCAGGGACTTAATGTCCGGCTTCGAGAAAATAACCGGGGCTTTATCCAAATCATCTACAGATATCGCATAATAATTTCCGCTATCCATATCACGCCGAACTTTGCATCGGGGTAGGAGCCCGACATTCTTCAGGGTGATGTCATAAACAAGGTCTGCCTTCCAGATGATGTCCAGTTCCTCTGCATAGCTTGCGTTCCAGTTTTTGAGCATTTCCTCTTCAGTCATGAAATGATGATCAGAAGATTCGTTTTCCATATTTATAAGTCCGATGAAGTCCTGAAAATCTTCGTTCTGGCAGCCATAGTATTCTATAATGCGCCGTTTCGCATAGTCGCTGAGCTGCCACCATACAACGACAGCCATGTCTGTACAAAGTTCCATGCCCTCTCTGCTGCGGCCGAGCCAAAGGGACTTCAGCAGCGTGGCAACCTGTGTTATGTTCATAGTAAAAACAAGCGGGCTGAGGGTGTTGGGCGTGTAGTATTTGCAGGCCTCTGTGGAGGTGCGGCTGTCTTTGTTTGCAACATCAAGCTCAACATTGACAGCAACTCCTCCGATACGTATTGAGTTTTTGGCATTATCTTTCCGCAGATACCGGAATTTTTCACGTATTGTTCTGTCAGAGACGCCCAGCTTGTCTTCCAACTCCTTCTGTGTGCATCCTTCCCGTTCATGGAGGGCCTTGATAAATTCAATATTGACATCATTTTTTATTGGGGCGGAAATATTATTCTTGATAATGCTTTCCCAGGATTTGATGTTTCTGTGTTCCCCGATATCGGAGTAAAGGGCGTGAAGCTGGCTGTATATCTTTTGCTTTGTCGCGGCGGTGGCGGTATAGTGCCTGATGTAGTCGGCGGCAGCATCCACGATTATTTTGAAAAGAGTTGTGTCGTCCGGTCTGCTGACAACTTTCCGGTTGTCCTGTATTGACTGATAAAGTACATTGAGGAACGCACGCTTATCATGGCGATCTTCCCGTACAAAAATGCGGTCAAGTATTTCCTTGTGTCCCTCCGGACAGCATAGGAGCATTTCTTCGGCATAACGGTATATCATGGCTTCTCACCTCTGCAAAAAAATCCAATATTCAAAAACCAAAACTTCAAAGTTCTATTTTTCTATTATACTCCCCGGTGCAGCATCGTGGCAAGGTCGCTTAGTCGGACCATGTGTAAACATACCAATTACCATTCTTGCTCATTTCTGCGGTGATTGGAACCTCCTCCTTGCCTGCGCCGAAAAGATACTTCTTCCCACCATAACTGCAGAGGTATATGCCGTTTACCTCCCTGGCGGAATGCGGCGGCAATAAAAGCGGCTGAAATCTTTTGGCGCTTGGCCAAGCCCAGGGAACCTTCTCCGCATCGTTGAAGTTGGCAAGCACATCCTCCACGGACATATTTCTATATTCAAGTATACTGTGGGCACACTTATGAGCATACTTCAGGCCGTCGTTGTCAGCTGCCAAATTATTAAGGTTTCCGAAATCTCCGTCAGTCCATCGTCTGTAAAGACATATCTCATCTTCACTTATGCCTTTATCTCTGAAAAAGGCGATGAGAAAGCTCTCGCCCTTCATGCCGTCATATTTGTGTCCGTATTGCTCCTGCCAGTTCATGCGCAGCACAGAAAGTCCCTTATATTTTTCGTAAATTTTATGTATTGTCATAAAATCTTCTATGCTTATGGCATGATCCGCGATTACATGTGTAACCGAAACGCCGGCTTTTCCACCCGTATAAACCTTGGATGTCAGGTTTATATAAACCCATCCAACGCTACTTGAAGTACCGAGGGGATAATACGTATAGCCCTCATTTTCCAACCACCTGAAAAACCATGATTTCTCTCCGGTGCGAAATCCGTCATCTTTCACGAGCACACATGATGTGCCGGCGCTTATTTCACTCACTGCTGAATACCTCCTTGAAAAAATCACGGTAAATTTGAACATTCTTGATTTCCGTCCACGGCCTTATCTGAGGAGGCGTTGCATCCAAATCATATATGACCGCACCCTGAATTGAAAGCAAAAACGGAGAGTGGGTGGAAATGACAAACTGGCAATTATATGCCCGGACAGATGCCTCCAAAAATGATTTCAGTTCCAGCTGAAATTCAGCAGACAAGCTGTTTTCGGGTTCGTCCAGAAGATAAAGCGCGTCCTGCTTGATCTCCTCGGTAAAATACATCAGCGCGCTTGCAATCTAAAAATTTCGTCTGCAAAAATCGCTCTGCTCCATCTAGGTCAGGAGGAATTACAGTCAATAAATCGAGTAGCTTCTGCTCGTGCTCATTCAGTTTGATATGCATCTTAAACACTTCCTTTAGAGGTTTCCGATACCTTCATTTTATTTATCTTGCTGTCCTTTAATCAGGACTTTCAACTGCTATACCCGCCTATTCTTATGGTAAGTTGGGAGTTTTATTGGACATGAAAGCAGAGATAATGTATTCAACAACAGGATTAAAACCACAAAGGGAGGGGCCAAGAATGCCTGACATAAACGATTATCATGCCTTCACAAGTACCGGTGGCGGTGGCGGCAGTGGTGAAGGTGGCGGTGGCGGCAGTGGTGAAGGTGGCGGTGGCGGCATCGGCTGCTCAACATGGCTCATTATAGGCATCGTAATATTCCTCTATATTCTGGGAAAGACCTGACTTGTATTCACGAACTAAATGCTGTAAACTCAAAATAGAAATATTCTAAAATCAAGGTCGAAGGCGGTGGATTTATGCCTCTTGAAATAGTTCGAAACGATATAACAAAAATGGCGGTGGATGCTATTGTCAACGCCGCAAAGGAATCTCTTCTGGGCGGCGGAGGCGTGGACGGATGCATTCACCGGGCGGCAGGGCCTGAGCTGCTGGCTGAGTGCAGGACACTGGGCGGCTGCAGGACGGGCGACGCCAAAATTACCGGAGCATACCGTCTGCCCTGCAAATATGTTATACATACAGTCGGCCCCATATGGCGCGGCGGCAAAAATGGGGAGCGGGAGAAGCTGGTTTCCTGCTATCGCCGCAGCCTTGCGCTGGCGAGGGAGCATAAGTGCGAAACGGTAGCCTTTCCCCTGATATCCTCCGGCGTCTTTGGCTACCCCAAGGATCAGGCCCTCCGCGTGGCCGTGGACACCATTGGCGAGTTCCTGATGGAAAACGATATGACGGTGTATATCGTCATTTTTGACCGCAGCGCTTACCAG
>JAZNZM010000036.1:0-7316 GCA_045594965.1 Oscillospiraceae bacterium
TGGAGGCCGCCGAGGCTTTCGAGGCTCTGGCCGAGGACTATGAGGCTCTGGCCAAAGAGGGCAAGAGCTCCTTCAAGGGCGAGGAAAAGTATCGCATACTCTTTGAGGGCATCGCCTGCTGGGCCAACCTGAAGTACACCTACAAGGCTCTCCAGAGCAGGGGCATGAACCTCACCGCCTCTGTTTACGGCCCCGCTTTCAGCTTCCTCTACAGCAATCTGGACGAGCTGATGGCTGCATACTCCTATGTTCCCAACTCCAACTGCTTCGAGCGCGAGCTGAAGCTCCGCGTGGACGATGCCATTAACAACAAGGTTGACGGCGCTGTGTTCCACATGAACCGCTCCTGCAAGCACTGGAGCGGCACTCTCTATGAGATGGAGCGCCAGTTCCGTGAACAGACCGGCGTTCCCACCGTCTGCTTCGACGGCGACCAGTCCGACCCCCGTGTATTCTCCGAGGCTCAGTACGAGACCAGAGTTGAGGCTCTGATGGAGATCATGGATGAAAACAAGCGTGCAAAGGAGGCAAAGTGATATGCGTGAACTGGATCTTCTGAAAAATATCTGTGCCTCTCCCAGAGCACAGCTTGACAAGGCTCTTGCCGAGGGCAAAAAGGTCATAGGCGTTATGCCCTATTTCTGCCCTGAAGAGCTGGTATATGCCGCGGGCATGGTTCCCTTCGGCCTCTGGGGCGCTGAGATGCAGGCAAGCGAGAGCAAGCGCTATTTCCCTGCCTTCATCTGCTCCATCCTTCACACTACTCTTGAAATGGGTCTCAAGGGTCAGCTCAATGAGCTCAGCGGCATCATGATCCCCATCTCCTGCGACAGCCTCAAGGGTATGGGAGCTAACTGGCAGTACGGCGTGAAGACCGTTCCCGTCATCAATGTTGCCTACGCCCAGAACCGCAAGATCGCAGCCGGTGATGAGTTCTCCCTGAGCCAGATCGCCAAGGTGAAGACTCAGCTTGAGGAAATCTGCGGCCATGAGATCACTGACGAGGCCATTGCAGGCGCTGTTGCCGTTTATAACGAGAACAGAGCCGCCATCGTGGCCTTCACCGAGGCTGTGGGCAAAAAGCCCGGTCTAATTTCCGCTGCTGACCGCTCCGCAGCCATCAAGGCCGGCTTCTTCATGGACAGAAAAGAGCATACCGCTCTGCTGAGCACCCTCACCGCTGAGATAGAGGCTGCTCCCGACACCGGCTGGAAGGGTCTCAAGGTTGTAACCACCGGTATCATTGCCGATTCTCCGGAGCTTCTGAAGATTTTCGATGAGAACGGCATTGCAATCGTGGCCGACCAGATTGCTCAGGAGTCCGTTGATGCCCGTTACCAGACTCCCGTTACTGCCCAGCCCATGCTGGGTATGGCTCAGCGCTACGGCAAGATCGAGGGCTGCAGCGTTCTCTACGACCCCGTCAAGGAGCGCGGCCATCAGCTGGTGGAAATCGCCAAAGCCAGCGGCGCCGACGGCGTCATCTGGGTCATGACCAAGTTCTGTGACCCCGAAGAGTTCGACTACGTCCCCGTTAAGCGTATGCTGGACAAGGCTGGCATCCCCGTTCTCGCCGTGGAAATTGACCAGCAGATGGTTAATTTCGAGCAGGCCAGAAACGCCATTCTCACCTTCTCCGAGATGCTGGGCTGAGATAATACATAAACGCATAGGAAACGCCCGTGCCGAAGAACCGGCACGCACTTTCACTATGCAGATTGAAATGGTTTTGCAGGGGCGGCGTTTTTTATTTTGCCTTTTCCACCGGGTCGGTCTCGTTCCACAATGTAAAGCCAAGCACCAGAACGCCTCCGATTATCTGAGGAATACTTATGGCTTCGCCCAGGATAAACACGGAGCAGAGCACCGCCACAAGGGGATCGGCATAGCTGAGTATGGCGGCCTCCTGACCTGCTATATCCTTCAGCCCGGAGAAATAGAGGCAATAGCATATACCTGTGTGAACCACGCCAACCACAGCCAGCATAAGCCAGCCCCGGCTGTCCATGGCGGCAAAGGATATACCATCACTGACGAGCACATAGGGCAAAAGGACTATTATGGCGGCGATAAACTGCAAAAAGGTGCGGCGTATGCCGTCCACGCCCCTGATGAACTTATTCACCAGCACCACAAAGGCGTAAAAGCAGGCGGCTGCAAGGCCGAAGGCTATGCCCTTTATGTGGCTGCTCCCGGTACTGAGGTCGCCGAGGCCGGTTATGAGGACTATGCCAAAGCTGCTCATGATAAAGCAAATCCACTTTTTCAGCCCCATTTTCTCGCGAAAGAGAATTGGGCAAGCCAGAATGACTATCACCGGGGCGAAGTAGTAGCTCAGAGTTGCAACGGACACGGTGGTGAAGCGGTAGGCCTCAAAAAGAAGTATCCAGTTTATGCCTATTGCGGCGCCGGAAATGAGGAGCAGCCAAAGCTCCCTGCCAAGACCTCTGAAGGACAGAGACTGGCCGCTGCAGAGGAGAAAGAGGGCGATAAGGACAGAGGCAATCACCGCGCGGCAGAGGGCCAGCTGGGCAGAGGATATGGGTATGGCGCGGACAAATATGGCTATTGTGCCGAAAACCGTCATTGAGGCGGCTATCATAAGTCTGGGACGCAGGGATGATTTCATGGGAAACCTCCGTGGAAATAATGACTTATTATATCACGCCCCAGCACCAGGGCACAATATTTTATTGCCCCAATGTCCCCATATATGGTATGATTTGTGGAAAAGGAGGCTATGACCATGTACGTTTCCACATCCTCGGCAACAAAAGACAATATACTCCACGCTGTGCGCTTTGAAAGGCCGGACTATATTCCCATGACCTTTCACATAAACGATGCCTGCTGGCAGAGCTATGAGCCGGGGGCACTGTGGGAGCTGATGGAAGCTCATCCCTTCCTTTTCCCGGGCTTTGAAAGACCGAAAAGTTTTGAAAAGCCTTCCTTTGCCCTTAATGCCAGAAAAAACTCTCCTTACCTTGACCCCTTCGGCTGCCTCTGGGAGACTTCCATGGACGGCATTGTGGGAAGTGTCCACCGTCATCCGCTGGAGGATTGGGACGCATGGAAAAGCTATGTGTTTCCGGACCCGGAGAAGACAGACGGGCTTTTTCCAGTCAACTGGAATGACTGGGAGGCTGAGACTGCGGAAAGGAAAGCCGCAGGGGAGATGGTATACGGAGATCTGCGCCATGGGCACACCTTTTTGCAGCTATGCGACCTGCGGGGCTATGAAAATCTGCTGATTGACATGGCGGAGGATGAGCCGCTGCTTTTTGAGCTTATAGAGAAGCTGGAAGCGTTCAACCTTGCCCAGATAAGGCATTTTGTGAGGGCAGGGGTGGATATGCTGCGTATTCCCGAGGACCTTGGTGCCCAGTATGGCCCAATGCTGCGCCCCGAGGACTTCCGGCACTGGATAAAACCAAGCTATCAGCGCCTCATGGCTCCCGCCCGCGAGGCAGGCATTGCCATTCATATGCATTCAGATGGGGACATCCGCCTTTTGTGCGATGACATTATTGAAGGAGGAGTGGATGTGCTGAATCTGCAGGATCTTGTTAACGGAGTCGACTGGATAGGCGGAAAATTCAGGGGAAAGACCTGCATAGAGCTTGATATTGACAGACAAAAAATAACACCCTTCGGAAAACCGAGGGATATAGAGAAGCTTATCCGTGAGGAAGTGGAGAAAGTGGGCTGCACCGAGGGGGGACTTATGATGATATACGGCCTTTACCCCGGTGTGCCCCTTGAGAATGTGAAGGCGCTCATGGACGCAATGGAAAAATACGCTTTTTATTACAGCGATTGAGCTATATTGTTTTATTTCTTCTCAGGCGGCTGACACAGTGGACAGCTCATCCGTCACGTGATACATTTCCCTAAAGAGGAAGGCTTTAAGAGGCAGGAGCCGTGATTCGGTTTTGAATCACGGCTCCTGATTTTTATGGCAGGGTTCTGCCTGCGGCACGGTATAGCTCATACCACTCCTGACGGCTCAGACTGATATCGGCGGCCTTGGCCAGCTCTCTCAGATGCTGAGGATTGGTGGTGCCGGAAATGGCCTGTATTTTCGCAGGGTGGCGGAGTATCCATGCGGCGGCAACAGCGGATTTGCTGAGGTTGTATTTCTCACCAAGGCGCTGAAGGACTGCGTTAAGCTCCTTATATTCGGGATTCTCAAGAAATGTGCCGCTGCGCAGATCTATCTGCAGGATGGACCATGCCTGAATTCCAATGCCCATGCACTGGGCATAGTCAAGAAGCCCCATATCCCTTGTGGGGCTGAGGGCATTCATCATGTTTACATTTATTCCGGATTCTATCATGGGGGCATGGACTATACTCAGCTCCACCTGATCCACGATAAGCTCCTGATCAAGGCAGCGGCGGAGATTTTCTATCTGGCCTGGGTTCATGTTGGAAACGCCGAAGTACTTCACCTTGCCGCTGCTGTGAAGCTCGTCAAATGCCTTCGCCACCTCCTCCGGCTCCACAAGAGCGTCCGGGCGGTGGAGAAGCAGCACATCTATGCTGTCCAGCTTCATGCGGCGCAGGCTCTGCTCCGCGCTTTCGATAATGTGCTCATAGGAGGAATCATACCAGCCACGGCAGATGCCGCACTTGGTCTGCATGATAAATTTGTCCCTGAGATGGGGAGCGGTATCCATGACCTGACCGTAGAGAACTTCGGAGGGGGTCTTTTTGGCATAGATATCCGCGTTGTCAACAAAGTTTATGCCTTCCTCGAGGGCAGCTTCCAGAAGAGACTGCACCTCCCCGGTATCGCAGAGACTGGCTCTGTAAAGACCCGTGGCCACACGGGAAACCTGCAGGGGACTTTTGCCCAAATTCTGATACTGCATAGACGGTACTCCTTACAGCATGAGACGGGCAGCACCGTAGATGCCTGCATCGTTGCCAAGGCGGGCAAGCTCAAAACGGGTGCCCTCGGCAGGGGGGAAGGCAGCGGCAACAAAGCCCTTTTTAACCACGTTAAGAATTATTTCACCTGCAGCGGATACACCGCCGCCGATTACGAAAACCTCGGGGTCGCAGACGCAGCTTACAGCGGCCAGTGCCCTGCCGAGATCCATGCCGAAGTTTTCAACTACACTAAGGGCAAGTCCGTCACCGAACTTGGCGCAGTCGAACACGGATTTTGCGGTGATTTCGGTCTCTCTCAGGGCGGAGGGGCAATCGCAGCTCTCAAGAGCCTTCTTTGCCATGCGGACTATGCCTGTGGCGGAGGCATACTGCTCAAGGCAGCCCCTTTTGCCGCAGCCGCAGAGCTCGGTTTCGTTGGGATTTATCTTCATGTGGCCTATCTCGCCGCCGGAGCCGTGGACACCGCTGAGAAGCTTTCCGTCCACTATTATGCCGCCGCCAACGCCTGTGCCAAGAGTGACAAAGACCACATTGCTGCTGCCCTTGCCGCCTCCCTGCCACATTTCACCGAGAGCGGCAGAGTTGGCATCGTTGAGGGCTTTGACGGGGAAGGAACACATGAGAGAGAGGCGCTCTGCCACATTGCCGCCCCAGCCGCAGAGATTTACGCAGGGTTCAACATAGCTGTCGCCCAGAACCGCGCCGGGAACGCCTATGCCGGCACCGCTGACCTGAGAGGGGGCTATGCCCTTTTCCTCTAATTTCCCGGAGAGGGAGGAGGCTATATCAGGGAGAATGTGCTCACCGCCATTCTCAGTGCGGGTGGGTATCTCCCACTTGCTTATAAGCTCTCCGTCGGCCCTGAAAAGGCCAAGCTTTACACTGGTGCCGCCAAGATCTATTCCAAAAACATAGCTTTCCATAATAAAAACACCCCATTATCGATGATAGGAATAATATACATCCGAAATCTGGCCGCGTCAACGCAAAGCCTATATACAAAGCCAAACATACATGATATACTTGTTAAAGCAAAGACAAAACCCGTTTCTGAAATACATTATAAGGATGGATACGAGTATGCTCAGTCTCAAAGAAAATTTCTATGAAACCCTGCGTAAAGGTAAGCCCGATGCCTTCGTAAATTCCTGGGAGGTTACCCCTCAGGTATGGGACCCGGTGTTCTTCTTCATGTCCCCTGTTGCTCCCGGTTCCTCCGCTGTTACTCCTCTGGGCGTCACCCTGGAGTGGCGTGCCGATGAACCCGGTGTTATGCCAATAACCACCCCCGACAAGCTGGTGGTCAAGGATGTGGCAGATTGGAAGGACTATGTTAAGTTCCCCGACTTCAGCAAAATTCAGCTTGACTGGACTCAGGCCAAGGCCGACGCTGAGCGCGTCCGTGCCGAAGGCAAGCTTGTACTGGTATGGATGACCACCGGTCTCTTCGAGATGAGCCATTTCCTCTGCGGCTTTGAAGGCGCTCTCTGCGGCTTCTATGAGGAACCCGAGGCCATGCATGAGCTCATCAATGCCATCAAGGAGATGAAGCTCCAGCAGATCGACCTTATCTACGAAAACCTGAAGCCCGATGTTCTCAACTTCCACGATGACCTGGGCAGCAAGACCAGCCTCTTTATGTCTCCGGATATGTGGCGCGAGTTCTTCAAAGAGCCCTATCGCGAGATTTACGCAAAGATCAAGGAAAAGGGCATGATCGCCATGCACCATTCCGACAGCTATGCACAGCCTCTTGCAAAGGATATGGTTGAGCTGGGCGTGGATATCTGGCAGGGCGTTCTTCCCACCAATGATATTCAGCAGATTAAGAAGGACACCGAGGGCAAACTGGTGCTGATGGGCGGTGTTGAGGCCAGCGTTGTTGACGTTCCCGGCTGGACCGAGGAGAAGGTTCGTGCAGAGGTGCAGCGTGCCTGCCGCGAATACAGCGAGGGCGGCAGCTTTATTCCCTGCCTCACCTACGGCGGCGAAGGCAGCATCTTCCCCGGTGTGAACGACATCATCATGGACGAAATCCGCAAGCAAAACGAGATATACTTCAAATAAGTTGAAAGAGGTATGGAAACCGTTGTTTCCATACCTCTTTTTCATTATTCGGCAAGGGGCTCCACGCGCGCTGCCCAGAATTCCGCGAACTCCGTCTCAAAGGCCGCGGCATCGGGGAACAGTTCAAAATAGCTGTGCTTATACATTTCCGCCGCTATAACAGTTTCCAGCCCGTATTTATCAACAAGCCACTGCGTAAACAGCATTGCTTTAAGATAAGAAAGCTCATTCCCGGGGTAATTGCCCTTTATGCTGTTACCATGCCTCTCGCTGTAGTTGTCTTTGATTGACTGGGTCGCCACAGGCGCGGAGTTATTGTCCGGATTCAGAAAGGCAGCATAGCCCATCGCCTC
>JAZNZM010000037.1:0-13693 GCA_045594965.1 Oscillospiraceae bacterium
GCTACGAATCCGACTTTCCGACTAAAAGCAATGGGGAAGAGTAATGAAGCTGAGCAGCGGGGGTTGTGAGGGGGCAAGGCCCCTTCACGGTTGTAATAACTTATTTTTGGTCTTTCAGACCAAAAATAAATGCTCTCGTCCCTTGTATCGGGACGAGAGCATAGTGCTTTCGTGGTGCCACCCAATTTCAGCGGAAAAATATCCCGCCCTTTGATCTTGCGCCTCACCCGGCGCAGGGGAACGCTCGCGGACTATCTTCGGGGCAGCGCGGCGCAGGGAACTTTCAGCAAATGTTCCCCTCTCTGTGGAGCGCGGTCAGCCCTTACTGGCTTCCGGTCATAGCGTATTTACTTGTTGCGTATTATATCGCGCCAGTCCAGATCGCCGCGGCGCAGTCCCTGAATGAGGACTTCGGCGGTGGCCACATTGGAGGCGAAGGGAACGGCGTAGCGGTCGCAGAGACGGCTTATCTCGTTCACCTTTTCCTGATTGCGCATATCATCGGGATCGCAGAAATAGAGTACAAGGTCTATCTCGTTGCAGCGGATGCGGGAGCCCATCTGCTGGCTGCCGCCCTGATTGGCGGAGAGGCACAGCTGAATAGGCAGACCGGTGGCGTCTGCCACCAGCTTTCCGGTGGTGCGTGTAGCGCTGATGGAGTGGCCGGCAAGGATGCCGCAATAGGCGATGCAGAACTGCACCATGAGCTCTTTCTTGCCATCGTGGGCCATGAGGGCTATATTCAAAAAACCACGTCCTTTCGAGCGGTAATAAATTGCACGGTATAATAAGGGTATTTTATACCATTTTTTCTGCCTCTGCAAGTGCAAACAGCAAAAGTTTTGACAAAAACTCTTGCAATAAACGCATCAGCGAAGAAGGGTGCTGTCGCTTTCCAGTGCAGCGGTGGAATCCTTGAAGGTGAAGTAGTAGTCCATTATCTGACGGGCGATGGGAGCGGCCTCGCTACCGGCATTACCGTGTTCAAGAATAATGGCAACGGCTATTTCGGGGTCCTCGTAGGGGGCGAAGCAGATAAAGATACCGTTGTTGGTGCGGTCTTCACCAAGCTGAGAGGTACCGGTCTTGGCGGCAACGGAGTAGGGCGCGGAGAGGAAGGCCTCGTAAACGGTACCGTACTTGGCTTCGGTGGCAACGCCGCGCATACCCTCGTGGATGGCCTCCCAGTAGTAATCATAGGCGTCTATGGTGGAGAGGACCTCGGTCTCCCGCTCGTAAACGGTTTCGGAGAAGTCGAAGGAGCGGACGGATTTGAGGATGCTGGCACTGTGGCGCTCGCCCTTGTTGGCTATCATGGCTGCGTATTCAGCCAGCTGCAGGGGGGAGAAAAGGCTTTCGGACTGGCCGATGGCGGCCTGCAGAGTATCGCCGGCGTACATATCGCGGCCTTCCTTCTGCTGCATATGCTCGTCGCTGGACATGACACCGATTTCCTCCGCAAGCTCAATGCCTGTTGGCTCGCCCAGACCGAAGAGCTTGGCATATTTGGCAAGCTTGGTTATCTGGAGATAGTCACCGGTGGTGTAGAAGAAGAGGTTGCAGGAATGACCCAGAGCCTCAACAACATTCAGCTCGCCGTGGAGACCCTTGCCGTAGATCCAGCACTGAGGCGCGTAGCCCTCCTCCTCGTATTTGTCGAAGACACCCACGCACTCAATGGTGGTTGTGGTGTCGATTTTCTTCTCCATAAGTCCTGCCATGGCGGTGCAGGGCTTGAAGGTGGAGCCGGGGGCATAGGCGCCCATGAGAGCGCGGTTGAAAAGGGGATCGTTTTCGGCCTCGCTTATCTCCGCGTAGTCCTCGTAGAAGCGGGAGAGATCAAAGCTGGGCCAGCTGGCGGCGGCCAGAGGCTCGCCGGTCTTTACATCAACCACCACAGCACCCGCGCCGGAGATGTTTTCTCTGTTGAGAAGCTCCTCGTCGCCGCCGTAAAGCTCGTACTGCTCTCTGTTATACTCGCGGATGAGATTCTGCTCGGTGCAGTGGCTGTTCAGTGCGTTTTCGCAGACCTCCTGCAGACCTATGTCTATGGTGAGATAAACATGGTTGCCGGGAGAAGGGATCTCGGTGTAGACCTTGCTGGTGACGATGCCGTCAGAGGTCTGGGTCACCCTTGCCTCACCGCTTTCGCCATGGAGGTACTGCTCGAAGGTGTACTCCGCGCCGTCCTTGCCCACCAGAGCGTCCAGATCGTAGTCGCCGGTTTTGGCAAGGCGCTTATAGTCGCTTTCATCCATCTGACCGATCATGCCCAGCAGATGGGCTGCATAGGTGGTCTTGTATTCGCGGACATAGCCGGTCTCCACATGGAAGCCGGGCAGGTCGTTTTCCATAAGGGTGGTTATAAGGTCCATGCTGGCATCTTCAACGAAGATGTAGTCAGCGGTGGAGAAGTCCTTGGAATAGCGGGCGTTTATCTCATAGCGAACGCCTGCGATAATGCGCATTTCCTCGCTGGAATAGCTGTTGGATATGCCGTAGCGCTCGCGCATATAGGCAAGAAGCTCAATGGCGCTGGTGTCTTCAGGCAGACCCTTGTCCTTGAGGTATGCATTAAGCATGGTGGTCTGGGCGGCGGTCATGGAGGTGTACTCAAAGGGAGCCTCCATGGTGATGGGCAGGGTGTCAATGTGGCTGTCGCCGAAGTCGTGGATAAGACGGACAAGGGAGAGGATAGTGGCATTGGGGTCAACGCCCTCGGTATAGAAAAGGTCCTCTATGTCGATGAGGAGGTTGTTGCACTCCTTGTTTTCCACAAGCACTCTTCCGTAGCGGTCAAGAATACTGCCTCTTGCTGCCAGCACACGGTCCTCGGAGACAATGTTCTCATGGCTGGCTGCATAGTAAGCGTCGCCCTCCACCACCTGAAGCTTGTAGAGGGTGACTATATATACTATTGTGATGGCGACTATCACGATGGCCATGGCAAAAAGTCGCGCAGGCTTGATTATTCTGTTCATAGCATTTTCCTTTCAAAAGGGGCAGGGGGAGTGTAGGGGGAATTCATGAATTGTCCGCTTCAATTATTCCTCTTCCTTCCTTCGGATGCTCACGGTCTTCACCGCGAAGTAGGCGGGCACTGCAAAGGGCACAGACCAGAGCACCTGCAAAATCAGTGTGGGCAGAAGCTGTCCCAGAGGTGTGGAGCGGAATATCCAAAGGGGCACTATCTGGCACACAGCGGTGATAAGCAGAGCCGCCGCAGCCAGAACCAGATAGGAGAAGAAACGGCGGTTTATGAGAAACTCCGTCATAAATCCGGCAACAAAGCCCATCACGGCGAAAAGCACCATGAAAAGGGCGGTGTTGTCCACCAGACTTATGTCGCAGAAATATCCTGTGATAAGGCCCATGAGCGCTCCCCATACGCCGCCCTCAAAAATGCCTATGGCAATGACCAGACAGGGCACAAAATACGGCTTCACACCGTAAATGGCAATGCGGGAGAAGAGAAGATTCTGCAGAGAAATGGTCACTATGACGCAAAGGCAATACCAAAGAGCCTTGCGTATTTTTTTGAAATCGATGAGTTCGTATATGGGCATAATGTGACCTCTGGATTGAAATGTATGAACCCTGTAAAGCCTTCCCTTGGGGGAAGGTGCCCCGACGAAGGAGGGGCGGATGAGGGAAACTGTAGATGCGCGGGATGGATTCCCTCATCAGTCTCGCTGCGCTCGACAGCTTCTCCCAGGAGAAGCCTTTGTGTTGTATTACTCCACTATCTCGTAATCGGTGACGATGAACACCTGACTGAGACCGTCCACATCGCAGGCGGGATCAACAACGCCGTAGGTGTTCTGGCCGCCGGCCTCGGTCATAACGGTGGTGACTGTGCCTATGAGCAGACCTGCGGGGAAGGCGCCGCCGCGTCCGGAGGTGAGCACCTCGTCCCCGGTGAATATCTGTGCGCCGCTGGCCAGATAGCCCATGCGGGTGAGACCCTGCTTCATCAGGGAGAACTCGCCTGTAATAACACCGGCATAGTTGTTGCTGCCGACAAAGGCGCCAACGTCCATATTCACGTCTATGATGGTGCGGACTGTGGCCCAGTTGGTGCCGATCTCGCAGACCTGACCCACCAGCGCACCATACTCGGTGATAACGCAGTCACCCAGCTCAATATCGCTGGATGTGCCCTTGCCTATGGTGAAGGCAGAGGTATAGTTGCTGGTGTCCCAGGAGACGATCTTGCAGGACTCCAGAGTGAAGTCGCTGCGCTTTTCTCTCAGCTCCAGCAGAGCATAAAGGCGGTCATTTTCCGCTTTCAGCTCTTCATACTCCCGTGCCATCTCCTGAGCCTCGGCAAGCTCGGCCCGGAGGGCATTATTATCCTCTACCAGCATCTCATACTCATAGAGATAGCCGTAAATGCCTTCCATCCAGCCGGTGATGGCGGTGGCGGCATTGCGGGCGGGAGCGGACAGGGCGCCGTGAGCATTTTTCACGAGGCCCGCCTGCCCCTCACGGGAGGCGGAGCCGGCCAGAACAATAATAGCGGCCAGCATGACTATAATGGCGACCTTCACGCCATGTTTTTTCAGATAGTTTTTGATTTTCAAATCAAACTCACGCCCAATTCCTTAAGCATTATTCCCAGGGCGCACAAAGGCAGCCCCATAACATTGAAAAAGTCTCCCTCCAGAGCCTCCACGAAGAGGCTGGCATAGCCCTGAGCACCGTACGCGCCGGCTTTGTCCATCGGCTCGCCCGTGGCGATGTATGCCTCTATCTCCCTCTCGCTGAGAGAGCGGAAGCGCACCTCGGTACGCTCGGCATGGCTCAGCACCCTGTCACCGCGGATGGCGGTGATACCGGTATATACCGTGTGGCTTCTGCCGCTGAGGGAGCGGAGCATATCGGCGGCATCGGTCTCGTCCGCGGGCTTGCCCAGCACCCTGCCGTCCAGCACCACTACGGTGTCCGCGCCTATGGTCACGGTGTCGGCTTCCCCGGCGGGAGCCACCTCCGCGGCCTTGCAGCGGCTGAGCTCCTTCACAAGCTCTGCCGGTGTCAGCTCCGGGTGCTCCTTTTCCTCGCCCTTGGCGGGGATTATTTCAAGATTTTCAACCTTAAGCATCTCCAGAAGCTCCTTCCGTCTGGGAGAGCCGGAGGCCAGTATTATTCGCATAAAAAATCAAATCCTTTTCCATATAAAGCCTTCCCCTGGGGGAAGGTGCCCGACGCAGGAGGGCGGATGAGGGCAATAAGAGCGCGGAGTGTGTTCCCTCATCAGTCTCGCATACGCTCGACAGCTTCCCCCCGGGGGAAGCCTCGGTAGCGGCTCTTATTCCACGCCTCTGTAGTACAAGCCTCTCGTTATGCCGTTGGGCTTATATTCGTTCATGCCCAGATAGGCCTTGGTGACATTCAGACATTCTCTGGGGCTTTCGGTGGTGAACATGAGCCTTGCCGCCCAGAGGGAGCAGGCGCGCACATCATCCATCTTGTCGCCCAAAAACAGCTTGTGGGCATTAAGTATCACATTTCTGCATCCAAATTCCCTCACAACGGGGAAAACGGAGCCCATTCTGTCGCTCATGGAGGGGCCTTTTTCGCAGCTGCAGCTGCCGTTGGCCTCTTTTATGATGCACTGGTCGCTGACCATGAGGGGCAGACGGCCGTATACAATAAGCTCGGTATCCAGACACTTGACCATGTCTCTCACCTGCGCCAGTCTCAGTTCAAAGGAGGCGGTGGCGGAGAGAAGTCCGGCGGCGGAGAGCACGCTGAGGCTGTGGCTGTTGAAGACATTGAGGCCGAAGTCGCCGCGGATGTCCAGACCGCACTGTCTGGCAAGGGCGATGTGGCCGATATTGCCCAGCAGCACTTCCTTTATACCCAGCCGGGGCAGCTTTTCAAGCATTTCCCGAACCTGAGGTATTTCGGTGTCGGTTATAACCCGGGGCAGCACGGCGGCTATGTTTATGCCCTTTTCCATAAATGGAGCAAGGGCTTCTCTGTGGCTGAGCACCTCAAGGGGCACATAGAGATTGGCTATATCCAGCCCGGCAAGCTCCGCTGTAAGCTGCTCGTGGTTTGCCACCTGAACATTCAGCACAGTTTTACCCTGCTTCTTCCCGTCGGGCAGAGGAGGAATGCGGCTGTGGCGTCTGGCGGGAGGGGTGGCTCTTTTTTCGAGCATTTCCCCTATGGCCTGTCGGCGCATACTGTTTATGGCGGCGGCAGAGAGGAAAACGCCGGGGTCAATGCGGCAAATAACCTGATTGCAGCGGAAGGGGGTGCCGCCGGTTTTGTAGAGCTGATCCTTCACGGCCTGCTCGGTGAGAGCGGCTCTTTCTGCCTTGGCAACTCTGGGGCCATCTATAATAACGCGGTTGCCGTCTTGATCCTGAGCCAGCAGCTTTGCGTTTTTTCCGCCCTCGATGATGGCGCAGAAGTCTATGGAAACTCTGCGCTCCTCGCTGTTGGCATAGAGGCGGCGGGCCTCGGTGAAGAGCTTGTTGGCGCCCTTGTCGGCTTCGCCTCTTATGCCGAACATATCTTCCTTCCTGCCGGTGAGATAGCCGTCGGTGAAGCCGTCTCTGGAGAAGGCGGCGGTGAGCTTTTCGTAGTCGGCCTCAGAGGGGCTCTTGCCCTCCCGCATGGCTCTGGCGTAAATTTCCGTAACAATTGCGGTGTACTCGGGGCGTTTCATGCGGCCCTCGATCTTGATGCAGGCAACGCCCGCCTTGTCCAGTGCCTCCAGATATTCCACAAGGCAGTTGTCCTTCAGACTCATGGGATAGTCGCCCACACGGCGGCCCATGCTGTACTGCAGACGGCAGGGCTGGGCGCACATGCCCCGGTTGCCGCTTCTGCGGCCTATGAGGGCGGACATATAGCACTGTCCGCTGTGGCAGAAGCAGAGTGCACCGTGGACAAACACCTCCACCTCAATGGGGGAGCGGGAGGCGATGATGGCGATCTGGTCAAGGCTCAGCTCCCGGGCCAGTACCACCCGGGTGATGCCCATCTGGGCAGCCGCGTGAACACCACCCAGATTGTGAACGCTCATCTGGGTGCTGGCATGGAGGGGCAGATCGGGGCAGGCGGCACGGAGAACCCGGGCTACACCCAGATCCTGCACCAGCACGGCATCGGCTCCGGCCTCGGACACGAAGCGTCCGAGAGCGGCAACATCCTCCATCTCGCGGTCGGAGGCGAGGGTGTTCAGGGTAACATAGACCTTGCAGCCGCGCTCATGGCAGTATTTCACGGAGTCCAGAAACTCCTGTTCGCTGAAGTTTTTGGCGCCACGTCTTGCGTTGAAGCTGCCGAGACCCAGATAAATGGCGTCGGCACCGCTCTGAACAGCGGCAACAACGGCCTCGGGAGAGCCGGCAGGAGAGAGAAGTTCAAGCATATATTAATACCTCTGTATGAAAGAACACTGAAGGTGTCCGTATTTCTGGACACACTGATAGCTATTATAATTCTAACTATGGATTATACCATATATAAGGCTCTTGATTCAAGGGCTATTTATATGGTATAATTCCCGAATAGATACAAAATAGGGGCAGTATGCCCATCTCCAAGGATAAAGGGGGGGAGCTGGCGTGGCTGATAAAAACATTATCCTCAGCGCAGAGAGCGTGGAGGTGCTTATAAAAAAGGGTGACGGCCTTGCGGCCCTGCTATACCTGCATATATGTCTTTGGGGCGGATTCTCCCTCACGGAGGCGGCAAGGGAGCTGCGCTGCAGCGAGACGGAGGTTTCCGCTGCTGCTTCCCGCCTTCGGGAAATGGGACTGCTCAAAGCGGAAAAGCATCTGGAAAGCTATGAGATGCCGGAATACTCTGCTGCGGAAATTGTTCGCCGCTCCAATACGGACGAGCTTTTCGAGGGTCTGGTTGGCTCTGTGCAGGATTCCCTTGGCAAGCTGCTCTCCGTTGCCGAGCTGAACAGCCTTTTCGGCATCTATGACCATCTGGGCATTCCTGCCGAGGTCATCATGCTCCTTGTTACCCACTGCATAGAGAGCTACAGGGAGCGCCATGGAGAGGGACGCATGCCCACCATGCGCTATATTGAGAAGGAGGCATGGTTCTGGGCGGGACAGGAGATACTGAGCCTTGATGCCGCCGAGGAGCATATCCGATACGAAAAAGAGAGAAAGAGCCTCCTTTTCCGTACTGCCGAGCTGCTGCAGATAAGGGGCAGAGACTTAAGCCCCACGGAAAAACGCTACATAGAGTCATGGCTGGATATGGGCTTTAAGCCCGAGGCTCTGGCCGTCGCATACGACCGCACCGTGATAGGCACAGGCAAGCTGGCATGGCGATACATGGACAAGATAGTCCGCTCATGGCACGAAAAGGGTCTTCACAGCCTTGAGGAGCTCAGCACGGGCGACCCCAGACAGAGCAAAAAGCCCCGGGACGTCCCCACTCCTCAGAATGAGGACAATGAGCTTGACGATATGCGCAGGATGTATGCCCATCTGAAGAAGAAGGAGAACTGAACATGGCCATTGACGGAAAGCTTATGGCGAAGGCCAGAGAGCGTCTTGAGGCGATAAAAGCGAATAATGAAAAGCTTCAGGAAGAGCGCATGCTGGAGGTCTACACCCGTGTGCCGGAGGTAAGGCGCATCGACGCTGCCCTCCGCGCCCTTATGGGAGAGATCATCTCTGCCAGCCTGAAAAAGGGCGAGGCGGCAAAGCGGGAGATAGAGGCCATTTCCGAAAAAAGCCTCCTGCTCTGCGGAGAAAAGGCCGAGGCCCTTGTGGCAGCGGGATACGCTGATAACTATCTGGACGATGTATATTCCTGCCCTGTGTGCCGCGACACGGGCTATACCGATTCCGGACTGGCCTGCGCCTGCCTGATGAAGCTCTATGAGGAAGAAAAATCTGCCTATCTCAGCTCTATTCCCGGACATGAGGGGGACAGCTTCTCCGCTTTCAGCCTTGATTATTATACCGGCTCCGACAGGGAGGTTATGGAGATGACCCTGAGCGTGTGCCGCAGCTATGCCATAGGCTTTGGGGAGGATTCTCCCAATCTCCTTTTCCGGGGCGGCACAGGCCTTGGAAAGACTTTCCTCAGCGGCTGTGTGGCAAAGGCCGTGTCCGACAAGGGCTACAGCGTGGTCTACGAGACCGCGGGAGATGCCTTTGCCGCCTTTGAGGACAAAAAGTTCTCCCGTGATGTTTCCGTGGCGGAGGCGGCAGGGGAGAGAGTACGCCGCATACTGGACTGCGAGCTGCTTATTCTGGACGATCTGGGCACGGAGATGAGCACCGCCTTCACCCACTCCGCCCTCTATAACATAGTCAACTCCCGTCTTACAAAGGGGAAAAAGACCATTATCAGCACCAATCTCTCCGCTGCCGAGATGAGCGAGCGCTATACTCCTCAGGTCATGAGCCGCATAGGCGGAGAGTATGACACCGTTTACTTCCGGGGCAGAGACATCCGCGCCATAAAGAAGGAAAGACGGTATAATTAATATTGCGAAGGGATTCAATGCAGGGCTTCCCTTGGGGGAAGCTGTCGAGCGCAGCGAGACTGATGAGGGACTGCCTTGCGAAAAGCCCCATTCCCTCATCCGCCCCTTCGGGGCACCTTCCCCCAAGGGGAAGGCTTATAAGGAATTTTGATTTTATTAGGAGGAAGCATCATGCAGCATGAGATTACAAAACGCATACCCCTTCTGGACGAAACCGGCAATATCACCGAGCCCGGCTGGGCCAGACGGATGCTGCCCGCCTACCGCCGCAAGGACATAAAGGCCAATCCTCTGCGCATCAAGGAATGGGATTACTACCTCATCACCAACGGTAAAATAGGCCTGGCTCTTACCATAGCCGACAACAGCTACATGGGTCTGGACTCAATTTCCCTTCTGAACTTTGAGGAGGGCTGGGAGATAACCACAAGCCCCATGCGCATTATGCCCATGGGCCGCACCGGCTTTCCCTCCTCCAGCGACAAGGGGGATGTGAGCATAGTGGGCAAGGACTACTCCCTCCACTTCAAGCATGTTGAGGGCAAGCGTGTGCTTATCGCCCAGATGAAGAAATTCGGCCCCGAGGGCAGTCTCACCGCCAGAATCGAGCTGACGGATGAACCCGAGGAGAGCATGGTCATAGCCACGCCCTTTGAGAAGGATGCCCACTTCTACTATAACCAGAAGATAAACTGCCTCCGGGCTTCCGGCACCGTGTACTACGGCTTCGAGGGCAGAAGCTATACCTTTGACCCCTCAGATTCCTTTGCTGTGCTGGATTGGGGCAGAGGCGTCTGGACATATAAAAACACATGGTACTGGGGCTCCGCCAGCGGAGAAGTTGACGGTGTGCCCTTCGGCTTCAATATAGGCTACGGCTTCGGAGACACCTCCGCAGCCACGGAAAACGTGCTTTTCTATGAGGGCAAGGCACACAAGCTAAACAATGTCAGCTTCAATATCCCCGAGAAGGTGGACGGCAGCGAGGACTACATGAGTCCCTGGACCTTCACCAGCGACGACGGCCGCTTCGAGATGGACTTCATCCCCGTTCTGGACCGCTACAGCGGAACAAGCGTGGCCGTTATCGAGTCCATCCAGCATCAGGTTTTCGGACGCTTTACCGGCAGGGCTGTTCTGGATGACGGCAGAGTTATCGAGCTTCGGGACTTCTTCGGCTTTGCCGAGAAGGTGAAGAATAAGTGGTGAGATAAGGTCCGGCGCCGCGATGTGGGCATCGCGCCCTACAACGCCCGGTTGGTATGACAGCGAAAGCTTGAATACAGCACCGCAGCCGTAGGGCGGGCTGACCCCGGCCCGCCGCGCGGCACGCACCAGGGATTTCGCTCTCGTTCAGGCGAATCCGCCGTCAATGTTATTAATTTTCAAACCAAAGGAGACTCCATGCGTAAGAACGATTTAACACAAGGCACAGAGTGGCGGGCAATACTGCTTTTCGCTCTGCCAATAATGCTGGGCAGCCTGCTGCAGCAGCTGTATTCCACCGTGGACGGCATAATTGTGGGAAACTTCGTGAATTCCACCGCCCTTGCCGCCCTTGGCAGCTGCATGAGCTATACCACTCTCTTTGTGTTTATGGCTATGGGCGTGGCCAACGGCAGCAGTGTTGTTATCAGCCAGCTCTTCGGCGCAGGACAGCACAGGGAGATGCGCCGCACTGCCTCCACCATACTCATTATGCTTATTGCGCTGGGAGTCTTTTTCACTCTGGCCTGCACTCTCACCGCCCGTCCCGCATCCCGCTATATCCTCAAAATCGAGGATGAGCAGATACTGGATTACTGCACCACCTATATAGCCATCTACTCTCTTGGGCTGATTTTCCAGTTTGTCTATAACGCCGTGTCTGCCATACTCCGTGCCGTGGGCGACAGCCGCGCGGCGCTGTACTTCCTGCTGGTGGCAACTCTGGCCAATATTGTGCTGGACCTGCTCTTTGTGGCGGTGCTGCCCTGGGGTGTTGCCGGTGCTGCTCTGGCTACCATTATCGCACAGGCCGCCTGCATGGCGGTGAGTGTCCGCTATATGTTCAAAAAATACCCTGAGTTCCGTTTCAAAAAGGGCGAACTGGTCTTTGACAGAGCCAAGTTTGTGGTATGCATGAAGATGGCCATACCCACCACCGTGCAGCATCTGGTCATAAGCTGCGGCCACATCTTCCTCCAGCGCCTTGTCAACTCCTTCGGTGCGGTAACCATGGCGGCCTTTACCGTTGGCTCCCGCTATGACCACTATGCATCCATACCCATTATGGGCATAAATCAGGCCATGAGCGCCTTTTCCGGACAGAATACCGGAGCGGGACGCTATGACCGCGTAAAGCGGGGCATTTTCAGCGCCCTTGCAATCGACCTTGTAATGGTTATAGTCCTCTGCGTGCCTCTCTATATCTTTGCCGCGCCTCTGGCAAAGCTCTTTGGTGTCAGCGGCGAGGAGGTAAGCCAGTCAGTTGAGTATCTCCGCTATATCTGCCTTTGCTATCCCATTTTTGCCCTTTATATCCCCTTCAGTGGGATGTTCCAGGGCTGCGGAGCGCCTCTGGCCTCCACCGCTGCCTCCTGCATCGCCCTTGGCGTGCGTCTGGCCGCGGCCTATATCATGGTCTATGCCTTCGGTGTGGGCTATGAGGCCTGCTGGGAGAATGTGGTCTACGGTTGGAGCGGTGCCCTTGCCTTTGATATTATCTACTACATGACGGGCAAGTGGAAAACAAAAAGCCTTGTTAAGAAAAAAGAGGTAAAAGTATGAAGCATGACTTTTTCGCCCTCATAGGGCGCATGAAATATATAGTCCGCTGGAGCCTTATGCGCAACAGCGAATGTGAGAATATTCAGGAGCACAGCCACATGGTGGCGGTTATAGCTCACGCTCTTGGCCTTATCCGCCGCGACATTTTCGGTGCGGACTGCGATCCCAATGAGCAGGCTGCAATCGCTCTTTTCCACGATGCCGGGGAAATCCTCACAGGCGACCTGCCCACCCCCATCAAGTATCATTCCCGCCGCATCAAAAGCGCCTATGACGAGGTGGAGGCTCTGGCCTGCTCCAAGCTGCTGGCAACCCTGCCCACGGAGCTGAGAGGCTCCTATGCTCAGCTTTTTGCCGCCGCCGGGGATCCGAAGAAATATGAGCTGGTGAAGGCCGCGGACAAGATAAGCGCCTACATAAAGTGTGTGGAGGAGCGCAAGGCGGGCAACCGGGAGTTCGCCTCCGCGGAAGTGAGCATACGCCGCACCCTCGAGGAAAGCCCTCTCCCTGAGGTGAAGTATTTCCTCGACCACTTTATGGATGCCTTTGAGAAGAATCTGGACGAACTTGGAACTTTGGATGACTGAGGTAAAAGATAATGATACAGAAGAAGCTTGACAGAATAAACGAACTGGCCCGCCTGAAAAAAGAGCGGGAGCTGACAGCTGAGGAGCTCAGCGAGCAGGCTGCCCTCCGCAAGGAATATATAGCCGAGTGGAGAGCCAGCACCATTTCCCTTCTTGAAAACACCTATGTTGTGGACGAAAAGGGCAACAAAAAACCCCTTGCCAGAAAAAACGCAAAGGGCAGCTGAAAATGCCGAACAAACTGCCGGAAAGAAAGCCTCTTAGGCTGAGAAACTTCGATTACAGCAGCCCAGGCGCATATTTCATCACCTTTTGTACCCATAATAAAGAAAAGACTCTGTCCCGCGTCACCGTAGGGGCGATTCATGAATCGCCCGCCAATGAGCTGACGGAACGTGGGCAGATGGTCAATGAGCTTATACAAAATATTCCCGGGCATTTGGGTGTCCGCGTTGATACCTATGTTATAATGCCGAATCATGTGCACCTCATCCTGGTGATAGAGGCGGCGGTGCATCGGGCGCTTCGTGAAGCGCCCCTACGGGAGGAAAACTGCCGTTCTGCAATTTCCAAAGCAATCGGATACATAAAAATGAATGCATCAAAAGATATTCGAGCCAGGTTCGGTGACGAAATCATTTGGCAGCGAGGCTTTCACGACCATGTGATAAGAAATCAGAAAGACTATGACATGATAGCCGAGTATATACAAAATAATCCTGCGGCATGGCAGAAGGATTGTTTCTATATTGATTGAATAAAAAACCCAACAGACTATGGTCTGTTGGGTTTTTGCAATTTTAGAACGGCTGCAGAATGAAGCGAGCGGCCCGTAGGGGCGATTCACGAATCGCCCGCT
>JAZNZM010000038.1:0-7496 GCA_045594965.1 Oscillospiraceae bacterium
GGTAGTGCCGGGGCCACATATACTGCCCTGAATATCCACGGTGTATTCCATGGCAATGTTGGGGTAGGCCGCAGACAGCTCGTTGTACTGCCCGAGGGTGAGGGTGGTATTGTTCAGCTGCAGGTTTTCAAGCTTGGGGAGATAAGCGAGATTGCTCATAAGCACAGCGGAATCGTAGTCGCCGGGGTTGAGGGTGAGAGCCGCGGAATCACTGGCATGTTCGCTTCCGCCGAGGTCAACGGTGTAAGTGACATCCACATCAGGGTGGGATGCTATGTATTCCATAATTGCCTCATAGCAGCTGCTGCCGCTGAGGTCAAGCTTCTTAAGCTCAGGGTACTCACTGTCCAGAGCCTTCAGCTCATCGGCAGTGACCACCTTCGCAAGCTCAGTTATAATCTCAGGAGCTTCGGTAGGTGTGGGAGTCTCGGCAGGCTTATCTCCGCTGCCTATGTTGCAGCTGCCCAGAACACACAGCGCAGCCAGAACAACAAAAGCACATACTATTATTATCTTCTTTTTCATTTCGCACCTCAAAAAATGTCGATAGACAGATTATATACCACTTTATCTGAAAGGGCAATAAAAGAACGCGGCGAATTTTCATTTCGCCGCGTTCCGTGTATTTTATTGCACAATCAGAACTGAATATTCTCCAGAGGAACGAGATACTGCTCCTTGCGGTTGCGAAGCTCTGCCATGTAGCTCTGGTCGCCGGAAGAGTGAAGCTCGGTGAGGTAGCTGTGATAATTGTTCATTATCTTATCATCGTTCTTGCCCAGAAGGAGAAGCGCAATGTTGCTGCACTGGTCGGCAGCACGCTCGAGATGGGTCAATGCGTCCATGTAAACAAGGCCTGCACCGATAGCGCACTTGCCCTGACGGAGACGGTCGGTGTGGCGGGTGCGGAGCATGAGCACCATGTCATCAATAACCTCCTCCAGAGGCTCAATGCGGCGGGCGGTGCGCTCACTGTCGGACTCCAGAGCCTCGATAGTGAGTCGCAGTATCTCAAGGACAGAAGCCCCAATGATCGCGAATTCCTTCTTTGCTCCCTCGGAGAACTGAAGCTCGCCCTCGTGCATCTTAAGAGCCATCTCGTCAAAGTTGGTGGCGTAGTCTCCAACGCGCTCTATGTTGGGGATGCACTGCATAAGCAGGTTGATCTCACGGCTGTCGCGCTCGGTTTCAACATGATGGCTCAGTTCAATAAGGAAGTTGGAGGAGTGGTCGGCAAACTGATCCAGACGATCCTCATACTCGTTTATCTCCTGGCAGCGCTTTGCATCGTAGCCTTCAAACTGCTCAAGAGACATGGAGACATTGTCCTTTGCTGCCTTGGCCATAGTAATGATCGCACTTCTCAGAACGCCCAGTGCAACGGTGGGAGAATGCATGAGCTTGGGGTCCAGAGCAGCCAGCTCGGGATACTTGTCCTCCTTGACAGGATCGTCCTTAACAATAATGCAGCTGAGTTTGACGAGCATGCCGGCAAAGGGAACAAGGACTACTGCGGTAACCAGATTGAAAACTGTCTGGAAGCTGGCGATACTGACGGAATCGGCCACGCTGTCCCAGAGATTGGGGAAGCCGCCTGCGGACTTGATAATAGTCATGACTATCATGAAAAGAATGGTGCCTATAGTATTGAAGACAATGTGTACAACACCGGTGCGCTTTGCGTCCTTACTGGAGCCGATGGAGCAGACCATGGCAGTGGTGACGCAGGTACCGAGGTTTATACCCATGATAAGAGGATAAATAAGATTGAAGTCCATGGCGCCGGTAGCAGACATAGCCTGAAGTATACCTACCATAGCAGAGGAGCTCTGGACTATCACAGTCAGCACAAGACCGGTCAGAATGCCCAGCAGAGGCATATCGCTGAAGTATCCCAGAACATTCACAAAGGTATCGGACTCTGACAGAGGCTCCACAGCATCTGTCATGAGCATAAGTCCGGTGAAAAGTATTCCGAATCCAAGGGCAATGAGAGATGCGCTCTTGGATGATTTGCTCTTGATGAACATGAAGAGAATTATGCCGAGAATAAGAGCAATGGGAGCCAGAGTGTCAGGTTTGAAGATTGCAAGAATTCCTCCGCTGGCTTCAATATCCATAAGAGTTACGATCCAAGCAGTGACAGTGGTACCAATATTGGCGCCCATAACAATGCTTACCGCCTGGCGGAGATTCAGTATGCCCGCACCGATAAGACCAACAGTGAGAACTATTGTTGCAGTAGAGCTCTGAATTATAGCAGTGACAAGAGTACCGGTAATAAGACCGGTGATAACATTTCCCGTAAGCTTGCCCAGAATATTCTTAAGGGCATTACCTGAGCCCTGTTTGAGACCGTCGCCCATAAGCTCCATTCCGTAAAGGAACATGGCAAGACCGCCCAACAGCTTAATGATGGTAAGTACAGTAGTCATTCTGAATTCTCCATATCCTAAAAATGTTTTTTAAGCTTAATTTAAGTTTGTTTTTCGTTCAAACAAATCAATTTCCGATATCTCTACAAGTATCATATTATATATTAGCCGACGGAAAATGACAAGATGCTTTTATTTTTGTTCGGTGAAGATACCGCAAACATAGCTGTCCTAAAAGTTAAGAAAATGCAAAGCAGATGCAATAAATTAAGAAAACGCAAAATAAAAAGCTCAAAATTCTCCGAAACGGAAAAAAAATTATGAATTTTTGTGCAAAACAACTAAAATGAACGCGTTCATTTTTTCAGAACTTGGCTTGCGTTTTTTGAAATTAAGGAATATATTATTAAGCAGCAAAGGGACGCCGGAATTTACAGGCTCCCTTGTTTTTGTGTTCTTTTGAATAAAACAGGAGGAAAGTGTAATGGCGGCACAGATTATAGCAGTTGTTATTTTTGTTGCGATGTTCGTTCTTCTCGTTATGGAGAAGATAGAGCGTCATATTGTCACAATGGCCTGCGGCATACTCACGGTCATCGGTGTATTTATTATCTGCATGAAGGATTGGTCCATGGCCTGGGAGGTCATCAGTCTGGAAAGCTTCATCCAGCCCCACTTCTGGTACACCACCGGAGAGGCTACTACCTCTGTGGGTATCAATTGGGAGACCGTCTGTTTCATATTGGGCATGATGATAATGGTTGAGGGGATGGCAGAAAGCGGTTTTTTTCGCTGGCTGTGCATGCTTCTTGCCAAGACTGCAAAATACCGCCCGGGTCCTATCTTTATAATCTTTATGCTCCTGAGTGCTGTGCTCAGTATGTTCATCGACTCTATTACCGTTATCATGTTCCTCGCTGCCGTTACCGCTGAGCTTTCCAGACTGCTGAAGATAAGCCCCGTGCCCATGATACTGGCGGAGGTATTCTGCGCCAACCTTGGCGGAAGCGCCACCATGTGCGGAGATCCCCCCAATATAATCATCGGCACCTCTCTGGGCTATACCTTTGCAGACTTCGTGACCAATACCGGTCTCATGGCCCTTATCTCCATTATAGTTATTATTCCCTATTTCTATATCCTTCTCCGTCCCCAGCTTCGTTCCCGCGGAGAGGTGAACACCGCGGCATTCCCGGCACCCTCTCAGGCAATAGCCAATAAGAAGGAATTTATATTAAGCTGCCTTATCTTCCTGTTGGCGGTGGTGCTTCTGGTGACCCACGCGGCAACAGGTCTGACTGTTTCGACCATAGGCATAGGTATAGCCATCCTGACTATTATCTGCTCCGGCAAAAAGGCTCTGAAGCTTCTTAAAAAGGTGGATTATAAAACCATATTCTTCTTTATAGGTCTTTTCATGGCCGTGGCAGGGCTGGAGCACGCCGGTATTCTGGAGCTTCTGGCAGGACTTATTAAAAAGCTGAGTGGCGGCAGCAGCGTGCTGATGGTAATAATTATTGTGGTGGGCAGCGCCATTGCCAGCGCCTTCGTTGATAATATACCCTTTGCTGCCACCATGATACCTGTCATCCGCAGCCTCGCGGCGGCTCAGGGTATAGAACTGAGTACCCTTGCCTGGGCTCTCAGTGTTGGCGCGGACATAGGCGGCAGCGCCACTCCCATTGGAGCATCCGCAAATGTCGTGGGTACAGCCATTGCAGCCAAAAACGGTTATCCCATAGGTTGGGGTGAGTACTGTAAGCTGCAGGCACCTGCAACAGCGATAGTTATTGCAATTTCCACAGTATTTATGATATTCTACTATCTGTAAAGGAGCGATGAGCTATGGAAAAACAGGTTATCATCACCGTAGGACGTGAAACCGGCAGCGCCGGACTGGAGGTTGCCCGCAAACTGGGTGAAATTCTGGGAATAACGGTTTACGACAAGAATATATTTGAAGGTATAGGCGAGAAGTTCGATATCGACACCAGCGCCCTTGAAAAGTTTGACGAAACTCCCCGCAAAAAGCTTGTTACCAGAAAGGTGGGCGCATACTCCAACTCTCCCGAGGAGCAGGTGGTGGAACTCCAGCGTGAGTTTCTCAAAAGCAGAGCAGACCGGGGGGAGAGCTTCATAATTCTGGGCAGAGCCGGCATAAAGGCTCTTCTGGACTACCCCTGCCTGCTTATAAGGGTTTTCATTACCGCCGACGATGAATTCAAAATAGAGCGCGTGAAGGAGCAGGCCGGTTTCAACCGTCTGCAGGCAGCCAACTATATCACCTGGATGGATAATAAACGCAGAAACTATCATAACCAATTCTGCCACGTGAAGTGGGGTGACCCGGCCAGCTATGACGTGGTCCTCAAGAGCAACAAGCTGGGAGCTGAAGGCACTGCCGAATTCCTTGCCGACTATGTCCGCAGACGCATGGCTCAGGATTGAGCAGCAGATCAATAATTGAAAACGGAGCTGAGAAGGCCTTCTCAGCTCCGTTTATCTTATTTAAAATAGTGATTGACGAAGTGCCGAAAGGGGACTATATTAGTCATATGTGAAAACGTTTCCGGCAACGTTGCCATAACACAGAAAAGAGGCGCTGAGATCATGACAATAAAGGATGTTGCCCGATACTGCGGCGTATCCATAAGCACCGTTTCAAGAGTTCTCAACGACAAGCCCGATGTAAGCGACAGCGTAAGAGAAAAGGTGATCAGGGCCGTTAAGGAACTGAATTTCGTGCCCAACGGCAGCGCAAGAGATCTCGTGGCACCTGTTTCCGATGCGGTGGGCATCGTGATCCGCGGTAACAGCAGCGCCTTCTATGCGGAGATAATCGCAGCCATGGAGAAGGTGTTTTCAGATGCGGGCTTCACTGTTGTCATGGAGAATGTGCGTCACGGTGAGGACGAGCTGTGGGCAGGTGCCAGGCTTGCCAGAAGCAAGCGTCTGAGGGGTCTCGCCTTTCTGGGAGGCCGCTTTGACTACTCCCCTGCGGACATTGAGAAGCTGGATGTGCCCTTCGTCTGCTGCAGCTATACCAACATTTTCGGAAGGCTCCCTGCGGAGAGCTATTCATCGGTCACAATAGACGATATCAAGACGGGCTATGAGGCCGCCATGACTCTTATCGAACGGGGGCACCGCCGCATTGCTGTTGTCATGAGTAATGTGGACGACCACTCTATAGGCGAGCTTCGTTTCATGGGTTACCGCAAGGCTCTTGCGGAAAAAGGAATAGAGTTTGACTCGCGGCTTCTTATAGAAGCCGGAGAATACTCCATGGCTGCGGTTAAGGGTGCCGTGGAGAAAGTCATTGCCGACGGCCTTGATTTTTCCGCAGTTTTTGCCGTTTCCGACATTCTTGCCATTGCCGTTATGAAGGCGGTCAGCAATATGGGCCTGCGTGTGCCGGAGGATTGCTCCGTGCTGGGAATAGACGGCATCGAGATGTCATCCTATGTTGTGCCCAGCCTTTCCACCCTTGCTCAGCCAAAGGATGAGCTGGGAGAGCAGAGCGCCCGTGTCCTCATTGACATGATATCCAAAGGCGCAGGTGGCAGACACATAGTTCTTGGCACTCATTTTATGCCCGGCGGAAGCATAGCTGATAAATAAGATATTCAAGAGACATAGAAAGGTATTTACTGTCATGAAAAGAAGCAGCGGCATTCTGATGCCCATTTCCTCTCTGCCTTCTCCCTACGGTATAGGAACGCTGGGCAAGGCAGCCTACGATTTTGCCGATTTTCTGGCCGAGGCCGGCCAGAGCTGGTGGCAGGTTCTGCCTGTTGGTCCTACCAGCATGGGCGACTCCCCCTACCAGAGCTTTTCATCCAGAGCCGGAAACCCTTATTTCGTTGATCCGGATATGCTGGTTGAGGACGGCCTTCTGGAAAGCTCCGAGCTTGAAGGTATAGACTGGGGCGATGACCTCGCCAATGTGGACTACGGCAAGGTGTATGAAAACCGTTTCAACATACTCCGCAAGGCTATGGAGCGGGGTTGGGACAAAGACGCGGATGCTTTGCAGGGCTTTATGTCCGAAAACAGCTCATGGCTTTTTGATTACGCTCTTTTCATGGCCTGCAAGCGCCATTTCGGAATGAAGGCATGGACCGAGTGGCCCGATGAGGGTATACGTCTCCACAGGGCCGAGGCTGTGGAAAAATACAGTGCCTCGCTCAGCGATGATGTAAAGCTCTTTGTATATATCCAGTTCCTCTTCTACCGCCAGTGGAATGCCTTGAGAGAATATCTCCACAAAAAGGGACTCGGCATCATAGGCGACATGCCCATTTATGTGGCAATGGACTCCGCAGAAGTGTGGGCAGAGCCACAGGGCTTCCAGCTGGATGAGAAGAATCTGCCAAAGGCTGTGGCCGGAGTTCCCCCTGACTATTTCTCCGAGGACGGTCAGCTTTGGGGCAATCCCCTCTACCGCTGGGACGCTATGGCGGAAAACGGATATGATTGGTGGCTGCGCCGTATAGAGGGTGCGGGCAAGCTCTACGATGTTATCCGCATTGACCATTTCCGCGGCTTTGAGGCCTACTGGGCAGTGCCCTACGGCGAGACCACCGCCAAAAACGGCAAGTGGATAAAAGGTCCCGGTATGGACTTCATCGGCAGAATGAAGGAGCGTTTCCCCGACATAATGTTTATAGCCGAGGATCTCGGACTCCTTACAGACGGCGTTATCAGGCTTCTTGCCGACTCCGGCTTCCCTGGCATGAAGGTGCTGGAATTTGCCTTTGACGGCGGCAGCGACAATGCCTACCTTCCCCACAACTATCCCAACAATGCCATCTGCTATGCAGGAACCCATGACAACTCCACCCTTAAAGGATGGCTTGACTCCGCAGGTGAAAAGACCCTTGGTTTCCTCAGAGACTATCTGGGTGCCGAAAAGGACACCGAGCTTGTATGGCCCATTCTCCGCTGCGGCATGGCCTCTGTGGCAGATCTCTTTGTGGCCCAGATGCAGGACTATCTGGCCCTCGGCAGCGACGCTCGCACCAACATCCCCGGTGTGGCTGACGGCAACTGGGGCTGGCGCATGGCCAGCGGCGCCGCCACACCGGAACTTGCCAAAGAGATCCGGGAGATGACCCACAC
>JAZNZM010000039.1:0-7361 GCA_045594965.1 Oscillospiraceae bacterium
AGCCGAGGTATTCAAGAGAGGAGGGGAGAAGGGCAGTTTTGAGGTTTGTGCAATCGAGAAACACGCTCTGCTCAATACGGAGAAGGCCCTCGGGGAGATAAACAGTCTCAAGAGCGGAGCATTTTCTGAAGGCGTTCTGCTTGATTTCCTTTACTCCGGAGGGAATCGTGATTGTTTTGAGAGAACTGCAGTAATCAAATGCACCGCTGCCTATTATTTCAAGGCTTTCGGGGAGAGCAACATTTTCAAGGGCGTCAAGTGCACCGAAAGTGAAAGTGTCGAGGCAGGTGATTCCTTCGCCGATTGTGAGATCGCGGAGGGAATCGCAGCCGGAGAAGATGTCGCTTCCAAGACTTGTGATTCCATCGCCGAATTCAATGCTTACAAGGCCGCCGCACTTGTCGAAAACATCGGTGCCGATGCTCTGAACGCTGCCGGGGACATATATCTCTTCAAGAGAGCTGCAGCCGTAAAAGGCATTGCTGCCTAGGGACTCAAGAGTCTCGGGAAGCTGTATGGATGCAAGGGAGGAGCAATCCTTGAAGGCTGCATTGCCGATTTCACTGCAGCTGTCGGGGAGAGTGACGGCGGTGAGAGATGTGCAGCCGTTAAAGCAGTTTGCGTTGATAAGGGTGACGCCATGGGGCACAGTGACGGAGCTAAGCGAGGTGCAGCCGCTGAAAGCCTGAGAGTCGATATCTGCAAGAGAATTTGGGAGGGATATTTCAGCGAGAGCGTAACAGTTCTTGAATGCGCTATAGCCAATTACGCTTACGCCTTCGGGAATATTCACCTTGCTGAGAGCGTTGCATTCATAGAATAGACTGTCTTCTATAGCAGTGATGCGGGAAGGGAGTTCAATTTCCTCCAGAGATCTGCAATGGCTGAATGCTCCCTGTTCAATGGTTTCAACGGCTTTGGGAATATTTATGGAGACGAGACTTTTGCAGTCGCTGAAAGCAAATTCGCCTATAAGCGTAATGCTGTCGGGGAGAGAAACGCTGCTCAGCCCATTGCAGCCGCCGAAGGTGTTGTCGGGAAGCGTGGTGATTCCATCGGGAATCGTAATGCTTTTTAATGCGGTGCAGCTGTTGAATATGCCGCTTCCCATACTTTTGAGACCGCTGCCAAGCAAAACGGTTTCAAGTATGTCGCAGCTTGTAAAGGCAAAGTCACCTATGCTCTCCACACTGTCAGGAAGCTCAAGGGTTATGAGAGCACGGCAATCGTAAAATGCCTTGTTGCCAATGCTTTTAAGTCCTTCGGAGAACTCCACGGTTTCGAGGGCAAAACAGTTAACGAAGCATTCCTCTTCAATGGCTGAGAGACTTGATGGAAGGCTGACCTTTTTAAGGGAGTAGGCGTTAATGAAAGTCTCAGAGCCCAAGGTGCTTAAGCCCTCGGGCAAAACGGCTTCTTCTATGGCAGTGTAGCGAAAAACCTGATTGCCAAGGCTCTCGAGTCCGGAGCCAAAGTTCACGCTTTTGAGATTGCTGCAATCGCTGAAAACATAGCCGCTGATATCCTTTACGCTGTCGGGAATGTCAACTGAGATAAGCCCGTCGCAATTATAAAAAGCGGAGGGACCGATAGTTATAAGGCTCTCAGGCAGATTAATCTGAGAAAGAGACTTGCAATAATAAAATGTCTCCTCCTCGATAACGCTTATTCCCTCGGGAACCGATATCTTTTCGAGCTTTTCGCAGTTATGAAAAGCCTGTCTGCCCAATTCGTCAAGCTTGCTGCCAAGGTCTATGCTCACAAGGGCGCGGCAGGCGGAAAAGGCAGCCTCGCCAACGGATTCAAGACTTTCGGGAAGGCTGAGGTCGGTCAGTGCTCCACAGTCGTTAAAGGCGCAGAGACCTATGCTTTTTAAGCCCTCTTCAAAGCCGATCTCGCTGAGATTATCGCAATAGGCAAAGGCATAATCACCTATAGATTCAACGCTGCCCGGAATATGGCAGCTGGTGAGGGATTCGCAGTAATAGAAAGCCTCGTTGCCTATGCTTTTCAGGCTTGAGGGGAGACTGAGAGAACTCATTTTTTCGCAGGAGTTGAATGCGCCGGCTCCTATATTGCTGACCCCTTCCTCGATGACAACGCTGACTATGGAATCTGCGCCGGAAAGCCATGGAGCGGGAGTTCGGTAGCTCTCATAGTCTGGCATGGTTCCGCTGCCGCTGATGGTGAGCACACCGTCGGCGGAAAGAGTCCATGTCAGCGGAGAATCCTGGCCTTCAATAGCGCAGCTTCCGGAGCTTGCACCGTCAGCGGCAAATGCGCTGCCGCACAAAAGCAGTGCAAGAATCAGAGCTGTCAAGGCCATAGTAATTGTTCTCTTCATAGTTCGTTCCCCTTTCAGGTGGAGAATTAATAATATATAAGTTTATATTAATCCATAAATTATTTCAAGAATTATAGATATTCATCAGACTAAAAAATAAAGATTTGCATTGGAATGGAAAATAGTATAGAATCGGCTTCGGTAAACTACAGTAAAGGCAGGAACAACTATGAATTATCGCCTTGACAAATACGGCAACAAAATATCTGCATTGGGTTTCGGATGCATGCGGTTCCAGCGCAAGATGGGCGTTGTCAATATGGCGGAAACAGAGCGGGAGCTTCTTCTTGCAATAGAAGAGGGTGTCAACTATTTTGATACGGCCTTTGTCTATCCGGGCAGCGAAACAGTTCTGGGTGAGCTCCTTGAAAAAAACGGACTAAGGGAAAAAGTATATATAACCACGAAACTGCCTCATTACCTTATCAGAAGCCTTGACGGTCTTGAAAAGCTCTTTCAGGAGCAGCTTAAAAGGCTTCGCACCGATTATATAGACTATTACCTGATGCATATGCTTGCTGATACGGGCACTTTTGAGCGGCTAAAAAAACTTGGGCTTGAGAATTGGATCGCTGAAAAAAAGAAGAGCGGCCAGATTCGTCAGGTGGGTTTTTCCTATCACGGAAACACAGATATGTTCTGCGATCTGGTTGATGCCTACGATTGGGATATCTGCATGATACAATATAATTACATGGACGAGCACTCCCAGGCGGGACGCCGGGGATTGCAGTATGCCAGTGCAAAAGGACTGCCTGTGGTTATTATGGAGCCTCTTCGCGGCGGCAAGCTTGTGAAAGGACTGCCCGAGGAAGCACTCAGGCTTTTCCGCTCATATCCTTTGAAGCGCAGTCCCGCCGAATGGTCCTTCCGTTGGCTATGGAACCAGCCGGAGGTTACCTGCGTTCTCTCGGGCATGAACTCTATGGAAATGATCAGAGAGAACTGTGCGGCAGCTTCCAATGCTAAAATCGGGGAACTCTGCGAAGGGGAAGAGAAGATGCTCAAAGAGGTTGTTAAGGCCATCAACGCAAAAATGAAGGTGGGCTGCACAGGCTGCGGTTACTGTTTGCCCTGTCCCAAAGGCGTGGATATTCCCGGCTGCTTCTCTGCCTATAACCGCCGCTATACCGAGTCTAAATTCTGGGCTCTTGCAGACTATGTGAAATGCACCGCCCTTAGAAAATCTCCAACTCCGGCATCTAACTGCATAAACTGCGGAAAGTGCGTAAAGCACTGCCCACAGGCCATAGATATTCCCAAAGAACTTGAAAATGTAAAGCGTGAGATGGAGATCCCAATCTATCCCTGGGTGGTTAAGGGCAACCAGAAGCTGAAACGATTTTGATAAAAAAAGAAGAAGCCTCGGGCTTCTTCTTTTTTATATATCTATTTTTAATGCTTCTGTTTTTTCACCGCTGCGGCATATTTGTCTTATACTACCGTTTTCAATGAACCATGCTTCGCCGCAAACAATCTCGTTTTCACCGTCACCGAATAAATAGCTTCCATCGGAGAGGACCAGAAATCTCTGTCCATAGCTGTCGGCAAAGGTAATGTCCTCAAAAAGGCGTCTTCCGTCCAGATAATTGTCCCGCACCTGATTGTAGTGGGGGAGTATCTGCTGCTTTGTTATTCCGAGTCCGGAAGCAAAGCGGTTAAAGTCATCGCGGCTTTCGCCGGGAAGCTCCGGCTGTATATACACGGTGTCGGCACTGTTCATGCTGCCGGCGCTTATTCCCAGCACCACACCGTGAAAGCTGTTGATAAGCCCTCTCAGGCCAATGTGATGAAAAAAGCTCAGTTGGGTGGGAACGTGTCCGCCTGCAAGAATTATGAGCTCCGCTTTGCCGATAAGCTCAAGGGCCTGCTCTTCGTTTCTGCCGTCAAGGAGAATGTAATCGGAAAACTCAAATCCGCTTGCCTCAAAGCTCCGTTTTATGGCATAGCCGTGCCCTTCTGTAAAAGCATGATTGTCTCTGTCGGAGCTAATAAAAAGACAGCGGCAGGGATGGGGGAGAAGGGTGCGGAGACGGAATTCAAAGTCATTGGCGTCATTGAGCTTTTCTTCGCCCAAAAGACATGGGGAAGAGGATAAGAAATAAGTCATGTGAGGGTTTCTCTTTCTAATTATTGGTCGTACCAGCCCAAAGAAACGGTTTCTGTCATGGGCTGAATTATTGCGGCTGAATCGGTTTGGGACATGCTCTTGCTGAAATTCATAATGCATATTGATCTGTAAAGGGGGATGATCATGCCAAGAATGCTGTGGAGAAGGCAGACGCGAGGTCTCAAAGGCTCAAAAATCTTGTGAACGGCAATTATCCTCACTCCGATAAATGCAAAGTCAAAATATGCTGCATATAGGATTGCCATGCTGATATACATCATTATCATTGGAAGAACTATGGTGGGGTCCCAAATTCCAATGCCTTCTGCAATCGCATCCCATGTACCGGTGTCAATACCGTAAATGCCGGCAATGTTCATAAAACCCGTAACCATTATAAATATGCCGAGGCCCCAACCCAGTAAGCGGCCAAGAGAGGCGCAAAGCAAAACAATGCGCAGACGCTTGTCATGGGATGATTTTCTGTCAAATCTGTCGGCAATTGCTCCGGTTATCCAACACCGCACAAGGGGCAGCCATACAAGCCAGCGGCTTTTTATCTCGAACTTTTTGGCCATTCGGCTATAGCCAACTGAGCTGAAAATATAGCTGAGCAGCGCAAGAGGGAGAACAATAACGGTAAACAAGAGGAGGAAGGCCAGAACAAATATGGCGGCCTGCTCAATAATATATTGAATATGTTCCTGCGTAAAAACGGATGACATAGTTTGTTCTCCTTTCCTGAATTAAAGATTCAGTCCTGATTGTACCAGCCCAGCCTTACAGCTTCGGGAATTTCGGGAGCGGCTTCTGCCTCGGGATAGCCTTTGTTCTTCAGGCAGAGCAGACTGATGGGAGCAAAGAGGGGAACTACAACATAAAGTAATGTGAATATAAGAGCGAGCTTTGGACTGAGAGAGTCATATATTTTGAAGATGATTATGCTTTCAAGGCAGATCAGCAGCAAATAAATATAGGTAATATAGCTGGAAAGTCCCGAGGAAGCGCCAAATATGGCCATGACAGCTCCAAAAACATCTTCCATGTCCCTCAGATTGACAGAAGACAAAATTTCTATTGCGCTTACTGCTGCAGAAGCAACACCGACAAAACACAGAATCATCAAAACGGACAAAACAAGATAGAAAATGCGGAAGCGTCTGTCGTGGCCGCTGCTGCGTTTATCAAATTCGTCGGCAATCGCTCCAAGAGTCCATAATCTTGCCACAGGTATCCATGCAAGCCAGGGGGCAGCGAGCTTGCGTCGTTTTGCGATATGGTGAACAGCGATAGCGTGCATAATATAGGCCGCGAGACCGAAAAGAAGTCCGATAACCAAAGATACTATGATAACGATTGCGAAGATCTCTGCAAATTCCTCTATTGGGAAATCGCTTCCGAAGAAATTGCCGTCAAAGCTGTAATGAAAGTCCATACTTGCTCCTCCTTATAAATGATAATGGCAGAATTTATTTCCAACCCATGAATTCGCTTTCGGCCTTGCGGCTGCGGTTCATAAGGGTGCTGATGGCTTCAACGGTATCGAGCCCTTCATAGAGCACGCGGTATGCGGCATTTACAATGGGCATGTCAACGCCGTACCGGGCAGCCAGCTGGCGAACCGATGCGGCGGCATAGTAGCCCTCCACAACACCGCCAACGGACTCCATTGCCTCTTCAGGGCTGAGACCCTTGCCCATGTATGTTCCGGCACGGCAGTTTCTGGAGTGACGGGAGGTGCAGGTAACGGTAAGATCTCCAACACCTGCAAGGCCTGCGAAGGTCTCAAGCTGTCCGCCCATGGCAATGCCGAGCCGGGCCATTTCGGTCAGACCGCGTGTAATAAGCATGCTCTTTGTGTTGTCTCCAAAGCCCATGCCGTCACAGAAACCGGCACATATCGCCATAACATTCTTGATAGCGCCTCCAAGCTCAGCTCCGATAATATCTGGGCTTGTATATATGCGGAAATACTCGGACATAAAAGCGTCCTGTACCATTTCAGCCTTTTCCTTGTCTGGACATGCTGCGAGACAGGCGGTGGGAAGATTGCGGGCAACCTCCTCTGCATGGCTGGGTCCGGTGAGGGCAACTACGGGGTGGCCGGTTTCCTCCTCAACAATCTGGCTCATACGCATCAAGCTGCCGGGCTCGATCCCCTTGGTGACGGATACCAAAAGTGCATTATGGCGAAGATGGGGAGCCACGCTGCGGCAAACGGAGCGGATGGCAAAAGAGGGGCTGGCTATAACTACCATTTCGCTTTGCTCCACGCAGGCAGGGTCTCCGGAAATGTTCATAGCATCAGGAAGCTTGATGCTGTCAAGAGCGGGATTTATTCGGCTCTCTGACATTTTTTTTGCTTTCTCAGGGGTGTGGGACCAAAGAGTAACATTGTGTCCGTTGTTGACAAGACAAAGTGCCAGTGCTGTGCCCCATGAGCCGCTTCCTGCGACCGTTATGTTCATGATGATTCTCCTTGGAAAAAGTGCTTTATAAACAGAGAATACCATGTGGATGGAAAAAAGTCCAGAAAAGCTTAGCCTTCACAACATAATCTGAAGTGTGCTTCTGAATGCAAGTGCGTTTCCATTGCTTCCTTAAGGTCTTCTGAAGGACGAAAGCCAGCACTTAGACCTTACCTTGTATTATGGTCGCAGTGGTGGAATTGAATTGACGGAAACGAAAAAACAGAGTCCGTCAAAGGGCGACACCCCATATGAATTTATTCGCTCCAAAGCAGACCTTTTCCAGCTATACTTCGTTAAAAAAGCGCGGTAGGCGTCAGCCTTACCGCGCTTTTTCATCTTGTCTTGCAGAAAAATTCCTTGCTTTGGAGTGCCTTGCAGTTTTGAACATAAGATTTTTTCTCACAGCAAACCCCAATGTCAGCTCCTTATTTATACG
>JAZNZM010000040.1:0-5527 GCA_045594965.1 Oscillospiraceae bacterium
TTGCTCAGAATTGTAACTGCCACGGCTATGGACCTCTCTGATGAATGGGAGGGCAATAGCGGCAAGGCGTACATTTCCCCGGAGAAGCTTCAACTCGCGGCAGATGCGCTGCAGGCAGCCTCGTCTCAGCCTCAAAATCCCGCTGCTTAACCTAAACCGTAAACGAACTTTGCACCAATGACTGGGATTTTACAGAAAAAAACTTGCGCCGCCCAATGCGGCCATCAGCACACAAAGCCATGCTATACAAACAGTACTTACCTTTATATATTTGCGATATGCTCTGGCCAAACGTTCATTATCATGCTGGACCGTTGCCAAAATAGGGTAAGTAATTGATGCCAGCACACCATTGATTGTGACAGGTGCCAACTCAGACAAATGCTGGCCGCGGCTATACAAGCCCAATTGAGCAGCAGAATAAAACTTACCTATGATAAACGTGCGAAGCTGAGTATACAGGGTATGCAGCAGGCCGGCACAGGCTAACTTACTGCCAAAACCAAACAGGCTTCGGAAAGCTTGCGTGGAAAAAACAAATCGAGGTTTCCAAGGGGAGCGAATCCATAACAGTGATAATGAGACGAATGACGCCACAACATTCTGAACCATCAGAGCCCAAACGCCCCAGCCCAGCCATGCCAATAAAAGGCAAACCGGCATACCGCTAAAGGCACTCAGCATGCCTATCTTAGCCAAAGTCTTGAAATCTCTGCGCCGCTGAAAAAGTGTTTTATGTACACTCGTTGTGGACATCATCAGCATCATCACGGCTGATACACGAGTCAACCACAATAACTCCGGCTGCTGATAAAAAGACGCAAACCAAGGTGCTAAAAGAAACAGCGTAAGACTGAGCACAAAACTCATCAACAGATTGAACCAGAACATCGTGTCGACGTCCTCGTCAGTCATGTCGCTTTTGCGTATGAGAGCCGCACCGAATCCGGCCTCAGCCAAACACCCTGCAACAGCAAAGAATATGGCCGTCAGCCCCAGAATGCCCATCTCTGACGGCGTAATCAAACGGGCCAGCACCATACCAAAAACCATCTGCACAGGCTGCACAGTGAGAGTTTGTAAAAAACTCCACTTTGCACTCTTAACGGTTTCTGATTTGATGCTGCCCATCTGCTGACAAAATCAAAATCTATTTGGCTATCAGCTCATATAAATGGTGAGCAAACACTATGTCATGCAATGCTAAACCTATATTGTAACTGAGAATTTGCTCCTCATCATTTTGTCTACCTTGGACAGTTCCGTCCAACACATCAGGCAATTCTGCAAATGATTTAAAACGATTAAAATATTTAAACCCGTCTACATGTGAAGTATCATCTGCAAATACCCGGTCAAACGCCAAGTCACAATTTTGAAAGCCTCGCGTATGAACCGGGACAACAAGACAACCGGGACGATAGGCCTCGACAGGAGCAATCAAATCACCAGCGTACGTAATACACGAGATAACAACATCACTAGCGCGAACCATCTCCTCCGGAGTTTCAGATACTACAATATTCCAACAGGTATTGTCTCGTATCCAACCCTCAATTCTCTCAACATGATCTTTGTATTTCAATAAATTGAGAGTTATCTTTCGTTCAGAATAAATGGCAGCCAGACATTTGATGGTTGCCACACCGGTAGAGCCCAGCCCCATAACACCAATGCTCTCAAAATCCGATTTAGCCAAAGTTTCTACCGCGACAGCCGCCACCGCACCGGTGCGGAATGTCGTAATATGGTATGCATCCATCAGGCTCAATAACTCACCATCAGAATAGCGATACAACAACAACTCACCATCTACAGATGGCACCCTATTCGAGTATCTGGTTACTATCTTTGCACCAAATACGTTCAATGAAGGAACTATGCACGGCATGGTATTCATGAAATTCAGTTCTTCGAATGGAATACTAATCTTATGCGGCAATTTAGATTTCTTTTTAAGGGAAAAGGACTCCTTTACCCAAGTTACAGCCTTCGCATAAGACAACTGAGCTTCAACCTGTTCGTTAGTAATGATTTTCATAATTAGATTGATTAAATGTTTTTCATTGCCTCAGTCAAAGCATTATTATCCTTTTCATCTCGTACCGCGATACGGATGAAATTGCGCCCCTTCATGGCATTCTTTCCACTGCAATCTTTAATGAGGATATCATGCTTCTCAAGAAGGGTCTCAGTAAGCTGGCGAGAGGTATAAGGCGGCAGCACTTCACAGAGGAAATAATTCGCCTGGCTGGGTAAAACACGGAGGAAAGGAACGGCTGAGAGTTCATTCATAAAACGCCTGCGCTCATTCATAAACTGAACACAAGCCTGCTGATAATTCTTCTCATACTTGCCGAAAATCTGCATGTAGAACTCACCCAGAGAATTGATATTCCAGATAGCAACGTCTTTCTTAAGCCAACTGATAAATTGCTCATCACCGCTTGCCATGATACCGAGTCTCAGTCCGGGTACACCGTAGGACTTGGAGATGCTCTTAACCACTACAAGGTGGGGATAGCTCTCAAGCACTGAGTTGGTCAAAAGTGTGTTATTCGGTGTACCTTCGGAGAAGTCAACAAAAGACTCATCAATGATAAGCTTAACTCCCTTCTTACTGCTCCATGCGCACAGGCGCAGCACATCCGCCCTAGGTATAAAATTGCCACTGGGATTATCTGGGTTAACCACCAAGAGAGTGCTGATATCCTTATCTTCAAAATACTCCATCAGCATATCTGCCGTATAGGCAAAATCATGCTCCACAGTTTCAAAACAGACCAATCGATCTTTGCTCAGTCTGTTCGGATATTCCTCGAAAGTAGGCAGCACCACGCCCAGCTTACCCTCGAGAGACTCCATAAGGCCTTTGATAAGTTCAGCAGCACCATTACCCACACATACATAATCCTGCTTAATGCCAAAATATTTACCGGCAAGTAGGCTATTAACTCTCATACCGGAGGGATAATTGCACACCAAGCGGTCAAAATTAGCCCTCAGCTCTGACATCAAGCGGGCATTCGGGAAATAGGGATTAACCAGATAACAGAAGTCCAGAATGCGGGGATAACGCCAATAGCCACCATAACGGCCTTCCATTTTTTTGAGTTTCTCTTCCGGTTTGCAGAACATAGATTCCGCAATATCAAGATCCTGAACATCGTCAATCTCATACCAAGCTTCACCACTCAAACGCAAAGCCTTAATTTCCGGTTTATCCAGCAGTGCGATAACACGCAATACTTGTTCATAATATTCGTTATTACCCAGAGCTTTGCTGTAAGCCGCGAGGAACGGCACATAGTGGGAGGTTGAGAACTCTTTGCTGAACTTATAGATATTAACAGTTTTGTAATAATTCTCTGTGGCCTCGTGTGAGAATTTGCTGCCGGGAATAAATCTCTTGATGTTATCCTCCTCGTCCAATGTAACGACGGTACCATCCATCCAGCTCTCGAACTTGTCCACCAGAGCCAAACTGGGATAAGGATTCTGCACAATACGCGCAATCACAGAATCCTCTATAATCAAATCAGATTCAAACAAGAGAGTATCTTCCCGCATCAGATAATCCTTTGCAAGATAAAGAGAGTAGATATTATTTGTCGTGGCGTAGATAGGATTGTCAACATATTCAATGGCGCACCTTATGCCCAGAGTATCCACATACTCTCTGAGTTTACGTCCCTCATAGCCGGTAACAATAACTATGCGGGAAAGAGGCTTCGGGTATTGCACGTTCTCCAACTGTCGCAGCAGACGCTCAATGAGGGTTACACCATTGATTTTTACCATACACTTGGTATTGTTTTGGGTAAGTTCTCCTAAGCGTTTACCCATACCAGCGGCCAGAATAACAGCTTGCATAATTGTGATTTTTAAGGATTAAGTAAGTCTGATATAATATTCTTCGAGGCAAATCCCCCGTTAGGTCGAAGATATGAGTTAAGAAATGATTCTCGCTTGTCAGCCAGAGGATCCTGCCCATTTAGGATACCTTGTACAAACTTATCAATTTCTTCTATACATGTGCCCTTTTGATAGCATTCTAATGCCTGCAGGGTGGTTGAATTAAATAACCGTTTAGCTCCCGGCTTCTCAATATACATACACGGTTTATTCATCAGCAGATATTCCTGAATAAACGAACCGCAATCATGAATCATCGCATCGGACTGGGCGAATAATTCAACATATTCACCTTCAGCGAGGCGAGTGTTCTCTCCATTACTCCAGAAGCTAAAATAAGAATCAGTCCGCTCTTTCCCCCATCCTTCGGTTTCATACAGTTCTCGTTTAAGCAATGGATGGGGTTTAAATACAAAGACGACATGATGTCGGAACTTGTGCACTAATTCCATCATTTTTTTCGCCAGGTGAAGAAAGGCAGATACTTCAAGTGTACCACCGCAATCACTATTGATAGTCCAGTGAGATGCCCAGATAACACATTTACGGACGTCTGTTTTAACAGGCTTGGCTGCCATCAGCCAATCAGCCATCGGCAAACCGGTATCTCTGGTATTGCACGCTCTTGTTAACATATACCTTCGTGCTACCTTCTGGATGTATGAAGACTCCACATAATAACGGTAAAAACGTCTTAATTTTCTGCCATTATACACACGAGGGGTATCCATATTACTATAACCATACGGAATAAAGCACGGTAGCTCAGTCTTCAAATCTCTAATATCAAACGGTATATGGTTATCGTACGGATGCACAACAAACACATAATCGGGAGCAAATTGCGTTCTCAACTCGGCAAGGGAACAATCTTCGAAGTACAAATATGACTTCCGACGCACATATTCAAGGCATCGCTTTCTCATCGCTTGCCTATTTTCATCACTCTTAGCAAATGGGTAATGTAGAATCCAGAATGCAGGCAAAAAGCGTTCATCGGCAAGCATCGCCTCAAACAAAGTCTCGTTTTTCCAGAACGGCAAGTCATACAACATGAATGCCACTCGAAGCGGCTTATTACATTGCTGCAATTCTCGAACCTTTCTTTTGGCAATTTTTCGCAAGCGAAGGGCATAAAACCTTAGATAAACAGAATACACACACTTTCCCAAAGAGTACGTGACTGTTCTTACAGCCCTCAGCAAAGCTGTTTTCTCCATCATTTGGAATATGCCCATACCTCGTACGACTCTAATCGTTATGTTTCTGTATTTTTTGCTCCCTATTCGGAGCCCCAATGCCTTAAGCATTATATTCATTTTACCTCTTACCGTCAAGTGCTTTATCTGCCAACACACAGACATGCAAAACTAAAAAATACACAAGAGAGGACGCTACGCTGCAGAGTCCAAGGAAAAAGTTGCACTGGAAGCACTCTCCGGCGTAAAGACGCATGATCAGATAGCGACAGAGTACTGCATCAGTTCCGATTTAGTAAAGGACTGGAAGAAACAAGCAAAGGAAATGCTTGACGAATTTTTCCGCTCCTGCACGGCTCGCGTCGCTACGCTCCGCGCCCTCGCTTCGCTCGGGACGCCATGCCTACGCTCCA
>JAZNZM010000041.1:0-3963 GCA_045594965.1 Oscillospiraceae bacterium
GCTCCTTTGGGCGTTTTTACTATGAGCCTATTTATGCGCAGCTTAAATATCAATATTGAACATAATTGTGACTGCAAGCTCAGCTTCTTGTAAGCTTTTTCATCCACGTATATTTACGGAAATGTATAAATGTGGGTAAACATTTGAAAATCTGGTCGGACTGGATTACAACGACAACCCATTCAACGGGCAGCTTCCACCAGAAGGCTGCTGCAAAGGACAGGGGCATAACTATGAGCCATGTGCTGATAAGATTCATTTTCATGGTAAATGCGCCGTCACCGCCGCCCTGGAAAATGCCGAAGCTAACCGGCATCTGGTAGCTCATGCCTACCATTATAAGACCCATGATTGCTATAAGATTGGAAGCCATTTCAATGGCCTCATCGTTGAGCGCGTAAAGGGAGAGCAGGGGAGAGCGGAGCAGTACGAGGGCGAGACCTAAGACAAGGCCGATGATAAGATCGATGCAGGAGAGAGTACGTGCATCGGAGCGGATTCGCTCCATATCACCGCGACCTATGGCAGTTCCTATCATAACGGCGGAGGTGGAGGACATTGCTACAACAATGACCTTCAGATACTGATAGAAGGTGGTTGCTATGGAGTTAGCGGCTATGGCATTATCCGAGAGATGACCCAGAATAGCAGTCTGCATGGGAACGGATACGCCCCAGAGGACAGTTGCGCACATAATTGGGAAATATACTTTTCTATAATCCCGACTTAATTCCGCGTCTTTTTTAAAAAGATCCTTACTAAACAGCCCAAGTTTTTTATCAAACCGCAGCAGATATACAAGAACAATTGCAAGTTCAACTATTCTGGCTATAAGAGTGCCGATGGCTGCGCCAATAATGCCCATTTCAGGGAAGCCAAGCTTACCGAATATGAGGACATAGTTTATACAAACATTAACTATGAGCGATACGAGAGAGACATAAAAGGATATGCGAACAGTTTCCACAGCTCTCAATGCTGCCATCAGGGTCTGGGTTAGCACAAAGAGCAGAAAAGTCCAGGAGATAATAACCAGATAAATGCGACCCTGCTCAATGATGGCATCAACAGAGGTGAAAATCCGAAGAATGGGAACAGGCGCGAATTGGCAGAGAATAATCAGAATAATGCAGACTACCGTACCCAGCTTCAATGCGATGCCCGTAAGCGTACGAATGGGCGCTATCCGCCGCTGTCCCCAATATTGGGAAGCAATGGCAACCAGCGCGTTTCCTATGGAAATGGCAAACTGCTGCACCATAAAGAAAATCTGGTTTACTATGGCGGCGCCGCTGAGCGCGTCCTGACTGTATGTACCCAGCATCATATTATCTGCCATGTTTACGCTGTATGCAACTATATTTTGCAGAGCAACGGTGATCATCATGGGGAAAAGAGCCTTGTAGAAAGCTCTGTCTTTTGTAAAAAAGCTTTGCTTTGTAAGTTCCATTTCAAAAATCCTTTTTTAGAATAGGGCTATTTTAAGCCGTAAGGCAGCAATATGTCAATCCCGAAGAAGGGATGATAAATAATTATTGACTTGCAATACTATGCGTAGTATAGTATTGCACGAAGGGAGGTATTCCTATGCTTGACCCACAGATGAAAAGGGGATTAATTGAAATATGCGTTCTTTCCGCTGTGAGCCGCGAAGATTCCCACGGATATAAAATCGTGAAGGATATTTCTCCTTATGTGAGTATATCCGAATCCACACTGTATCCTATACTGCGCAGGCTTGAGAGTGCGGGAAGCCTGAGTGTTTACAGCGTTGAACATAACGGAAGACTCCGAAAGATCTACAGGATAACAAAAGAAGGAAGGGAACAGATAAGTTCTTTTCTCCGGGATTGGGATGAGATAGCAGCAATGCATGAATTTATCAAAGGGGGCGTGGAGCAGTGAATAAGGAAATTTTCATAAAAGAATTAAAAAAGGGGCTTAAGCGTCTCCCCGGGGAGGAAAAACGCAAACAGCTTTCCTATTATTCAGAACTCATTGACGACATGATCGAAGATGGTATGAGTGAAGCCGAGGCTGTGGCAAGACTTGGGGACGTAAGAGATATTTGCGATAATATCCTAAAGGAGTACTCTATCCAGTCATCTTCCGATAAAACAAATAAACCGTCCACAGGCTGGAAAGTGGTAACAATTATCCTTCTTGTTCTTGGATCTCCGGTTTGGCTCAGTATTCTTATTGCGATTTTTGCCGTTGTATTTGCCGTATATGTATGCTTTTGGGCGGTAGTAATCACATTGTTTGCCGTAGCATTTGCCCTTGCCGTAAGCTCTCTGGCAATGATTGTTTTTCTCATTTTCAAGCTTATTGCCAGTAATGTGCCCACTGCGGTGCTTGCCCTTGCTGCAGCCTTCCTCCTTGCAGGCCTTGCGGTACTAATTGGTCTTGCTGCGTATTGGACAGCCAGGGGTGCAGTACTTACCGCAGCGGCAATGGTCAAGGCTGTGAAAGCCATTTTCAAAAGAAAGGAGAGCTGAGTATATGAAAAAAGGAAGTATAATAGTCTTGTGCATAGGCTGCGGGCTTTTCATAATTGGTTTGCTGCTGTGCCTTGCTCTTGTTATTTTTGGGGTCAGACCCGGTGTTATGCTGAGCAATGGGGACCTATCTTTCAATGTCAATGATTTTGTTATAGGAATTCGGGGTGATGTATCCATTCCTGTTGATGACCCTGCTGAAAAAGGAACGGTATATGAGCTTCAGGAGGATATTGACAGTCTAAATATTAACTGGGTAAGCGGAGAGATAATTATTCAGGTCTCTGAGGACGGAAGTGTCAGCTTTTATGAGGAGTGGGACGGCACTATCTCCAAAAGTGACGCACTAAGTTATTATATTTCAGGCTCTAAGCTCAGCATTGAGTGGGACAAAAATGTGGCGGCCGATTGGCTGAATATAAATAATCCTGTGAGCAAGCGCCTTGTTGTAAGTGTTCCCGAATCCCTAAAAGGTGTTTATATAAATGCTACCTCTGCCGAGGTATATGTACGGGATATTGACATTATGGGAAGACTGGAGATAAATACGGTATCCGGTGACATCAGTGTAGAAAATTCCGAAAGCACCTATGTACTGATGGATACTACATCCGGAGAACAGCGCTATTACGGAGAGTGCAAATCAATTGATATGAACGCGGTAAGCGGAAACTGCAGCTTTGTTGGCAGCTGCAATGATTTGGGTTTCTCTTCTGTATCAGGAGACATTTTCTGTGAACTCGGTAAGCTTCCCGATAATATTGAAATTGACACAGTTTCGGGAGACTCGGAGCTTGATCTTCCTGAAGAGCCGGATTTTGAACTGGAGTTTGATACGGTTTCCGGCGAGCTATACTGCGATCTGCCCATGCGATTCGGCGATGGAGAGTATATCTGCGGAAGCGGAAGATGCGAAATTGATTTTGACAGCACAAGCGGAGACATAACAATTAAGTAAATTCTTAAAAGGAGCGGTTTTCCGCTCCTTTTTGTATTGCCGAATATGCTCATATTATGGTATAATCCACTCATTATATACAGGGAGAGTGGACTTTATGGCCAATACTGCCGTTATCGGCGTAAGCTTTGTTGATGTTAAGGGTTTCCCCAGAGAAAAATATGACCCCGTGGGCAGAAACCTTGGAATGGTAAAAATAGTACACGGAGGCGTCAGCCGCAACGTGGTTGAGAATTTTGCCAATGTCGGTATGCCTGTTTCTTTTGTCAGCATGCTTGATGACAGTGCTATAGGCCGTGATGTGGCTCGCCGCCTCGAAAATGTTGGCGCGGACCTCAGCTACACCGTTACCACAGAGCATGACGGAATTGGTATGTGGCTTGTTATTCTGGATGAAAAGGGAGACCGCATCCTTCCCATTCCCGACGGCAAGGTCATTCGTCAAAATTACGTGGGAGAAGCCATTGGGGAGTTTGATTCCCTTTTGGTGCTGTCCCACTTCAAGGG
>JAZNZM010000042.1:0-8826 GCA_045594965.1 Oscillospiraceae bacterium
ACACCCTCGCCAAGGACACCCGCACCGGCTTCGAAAACGGCAACATCGGTGCCGTTATGGACGGTGACATTGACGGCTTGATCAATGCTTTCCTGAGCCTGAACGCAAAGAAGTAAGAAATTATGAAGAAAAGCGAAATTAAGCTTATCAGCATACTTTTGGTGCTGATTCTGGCCATATTCGGCGGTACTGCACAGCTTCGCCCGGATTCTACCGAAGCTCCCCGGCCGGAAGGCCCTTCTCTCTCCCGTCCGGAGGAGCCGGAGCTGCCCCAGAAGCAGCCCATCGCCCCCTCCGATCCCCAGGAACCCGAGGAAAGTCCTGCCGCAGCGGAAACTCCCGAGCCCGTGGCGGAGAGCGAATACTTCACCATAAACATGATTGGCGACTGCACTCTGGCCTCCGTCAGCTACTATCAGGGCACCCCTCAGGGCTATGATACCGTCATCAACGGAGACTGGGCCTATCCTTTCTCCCTCACCGCGGATATGTTTGCCGACGACGATATGACCTTCGCAAACCTTGAATGCTCCCTCACAGACTCCAACAACCGCACCGACAAGACCTTTACCTTCAAGTGCGACCCCGAGTACGCCAACATCATGGTGGAGGGCAATGTGGAGTTTGTCACTCTGGCCAACAATCATGTGCTGGACTACGGTCAGCAGGGCTATGACGATACCAAGGCCGCTCTGGATGCCGTTGGCATAGCCTATGCCGGAAGAGACGAGTATGCCGTTTACGAGACCGAAAGCGGTCTTCGCGTGGGCGTGTATGCCCTTTCCTTCGGCACTACCGCTCAGGTGAAGGCTGGGATGTCCGCCCTGAAGGAGCTGGAGCCCGACTTTATTATCGCCGCAATGCACTGGGGCGACGAGGGCAGCTACACCGTAAATGCCGACCAGATAACTCTGGCTCACGCCTGCATTGACGAAGGCGCGGACTTTGTCTACGGCAGCCACCCCCACACTCTCCAGCCCTACGAGGTGTATAAAGACAAGTACATATACTACTCCATGGGTAACTGGACCTTCGGCGGCAACACAGACCCCCGGGATAACGACACCTTCATTCTCCGCCTCAGTCTTGAAAAGACTCCCGACGGCGAGGTTAAAATCATAGACCGGGAGCACATCCCCGCAGCCTGCTCCGGAGTTGAAAACGGCAACGACTACCGCCCACTGCTCTATGAAGAGGGCAGCGAGGAATATAAGCGCGTTCTCAGTAAGCTGGACGGCTCCTTCACCGGACAGAACCTCTCCATTGGCTACGAATACAGCAGCAACGAATAATATACCGGGATTCATAATAGGATAAGGATATGAAAGCTACAAAGATAGTTCTTGTTATTATCCTGATAATCGCAGTAATTGCCGCGGCAGCCCTCATACTGGCCCGCGGCAATATTGTTCTCAGCGAGATTCGGGATACTCTCGGCGAGGCGGCAAGCCCCGCCCCTACCACCCAGCCTGCACCCACGCCCTCAGCTGCGCCCACACCAACACCGACACCTACACCTACGCCTACGCCCACACCTACGCCTACGCCTACGCCCACCCCCGAGCCTGAATACTTTGTGATCAGCATGGTGGGTGACTGCACCATAGGCAGCAGCCAGCACCACAAGGGCGCAAGCTTTTCCTACGAAAGCGTCATGGGCGGAGACTTTGCCTATCCCTTTGCAAAGACAAAGGAGTATTTTGAGGGCGACTACCTCTCCATAGCCAATATGGAGGGCTGTTTCACCACACATCAATACAATAACGGCGGCACCTTCGTCTTCAAGTCCGACCCCGAGTATGCCAAGGTTTTCTCCGAGGGCAGCATAGAGATGGCTGTGCTGGGCAATAACCACTCCAACGACTTTCTTGAACAGGGCCGTCTGGATACTCAGGCCGCTCTGGATGCAGAGGGCATATACTGGGCCACTGACGACGATATATGCATCTATGAGCGCCCCGACGGCATAAAGGTAGGTGTATATTCCAAGCTTTACCCCGCAGCATCTCAGGTGGTGGCAGGTGTGGAAAGGCTCAAAGAAGAGGGCTGCGAGCTTATTATCGCCGCTTTGCACTGGGGTCTGGAGGGGCAGTACCGACCCACCTATGATCAGGAGAATGTGGGCCGCGCCGCCATTGACGCAGGCGCCCATATAATCTACGGCTGCCATCCCCATGTGCTCCAGCGCACCGAGGAATATAATGGGGGCTATATAATCTATTCCCTTGGCAACTTCACCTTCGGCGGCAACACCAATCCCAGAGACAAGGACAGTGCCATCGCCCGTGTTACCGTGAAGCGGGAAATTGACGGCAGCATAAGCCTTGAGGGTCTTGAGCTGATCCCCTGCCGTCTCAGCGGCAGCGAAACATGGAACGACTACCAGCCTGTGCCCTACGAGGAGGGAACAGCGGAGTATGATCGGGCCATGAGCAAACTTCTGGGCAGCTATACAGGTCCCGACCTGAGCATAGACTACAGCGCCTTCCATAAAAACGAGGATAGTTCCGCAGCGGAGACTCCGGAAGCTCCTCCTGCAGACCTGCCTGCGGAATAACAACAAATTAAAAGGCCCCCTTGTGTAAAGGGGGCTGTCTGCCCGTGAGGGCAGACAGGGGGATTGTCCCAGAGTACCCGACAGCTCACCGGCGCTTCAATAATTATGCTTCACAATCCCTCCGAGTCGGCTTACCCCGCCCCACCTCCCTTTACACAAGGGAGGCTTTAAATAGTAGAAATCTCCCCTGCCTTACGGCCATTCCCGGTTTCAGATAAGGGGGACTTGATTTTTAAACCCGGGTTTGATAGAGTTTGGATAATAAATTAACCGGCAGCAGGCGCAGAAAATAATAGCTTGATCATTTGGGAAGGAGATCAGGGTATGAACAGTGATTACTTGAAAATGTTCATGGAGGTTTGCGAATACGGAAACATCCAGCGTGCGTCGGAGACTTTATATATGTCACCGCAGGGTGTGGGGCAGTGTATCCGCCGTCTGGAAAATGTGGTAGGTCTGCAGCTCCTGGAGCGAAGCAAGACCGGTGTCGTTCCGACCGAGTTCGGAAGAATATTCCTTGAGCAGGCAAAAGTTGCCTATGGGGAGATGTGCAGGCTGGAAAGCCTTGCGGAGGAGTATAAGAGCACAAAGAAACAGCAAATCGTGGTTGGTGTTCTAGGCAACAGCGAATTCCAGAACGGCATTCTTGTGGCTGCGAAGCTGTATACAAAGGAACACCCGAATCTTAACATTGTAATATCTCCGAGACAGTTTTCAAACGGGGACGAAATGCTCAACTGCCTCAGACACGGTGAATTGGATATGGTGCTGCTGTATCATGATTCGGAAAACGATGAATTCACTTATCATACCCTGAGCGATTACAGCAGACTTATGCTTATTCTTTCGCGGGATCACCCTCTTGCAAGACTTGAAAAGGTTTCGTGGGGACAGCTCAACGGACTGAGCTTTGTAACTGCCGGAAAAACAAATCCCTTTTCTCTGACTATACGCAACATCTGCGATGAACACGGTGTTGCCCGTGACAGCGTAACATATTGCTCGGAGAACTATTTCGTAGGAGGAATGATCGACAGCGGCATTGCTGCTATGCTGGCCAGGGAATCCTATATGAATTACATTGTTCAGTTTTGCGAGAATGCTGCCGTTGTACCTGTTGAGCCCCATGAAATGGTTGCCCATTCTGTTGCTGTATCCAAAAAATGTGAAAAGACAGTTGCCGAATTCGCGGAATATGCCGCCGGATTCCTGAAAACCCTCATTTATGGGAAATAGAATATGAAGAAAACGCTGCCCGGATCCTGCAGAAGCTCCGGGCAGCGTTTTTTTCAGAGCAATGCCGGGCAGGCGTGGCTGGGGTGGGCACTAATTAAGTCCGCTGTTTCGCTTCCTAAACATAATGTTTGTCAAAGGGAAAACTATTATTGCTTTTGTAACGGCGGAAAACATAGTAATATTGCATTGTCGGGGAGTGATCCGCAGAGAAGAGCTGTGCGGAAATCCCTTTTGCGGAAGCTTACTGTTTGAATGATAATTGGTTTTGCACATTCATAGAATCATAACAAAGGAGTGAACGGTAAAAGATGACTGATCGAGTACAGCGGCTGAAAAGCAGAATGATAAGCAAGGGCAACCATATAAGCGTTGAAAAGTTCCGCCTTATGTGCGAAGCAGAAAAAATGTACCATGGCGAGCCCAATATGATGGTCAGGGCGAAGACCATGGCACACACACTCCGACAGATGCCGGTTTATATTCTTCCCGATGAGCTGATAGTTGGAGCGCCTGCCAGCAAGCCTTGGGGCTATGAGCTGGATACAACTCTGGGCGTATGGGACTCTGACGAAGCTCAGGCTCTGAGAGATGACGGATACATCTTCTCCAAAGAGGATGAGGAGCTGATGCTTAAGCTCAACGAGGAGTTTGAACCCTTCTCCATGTATTCCGGAGCCAATCTGATCGTGGCACCAAATAAGAAATTCGATGATTTTGTGCAGACGGGCATGTGTCTCGGACCGTGGAAGCCCAATGATCCCAAGAGCAGGAAGGGACGCATGGGCGGCGGTCTGGTGGCGGCAGGCCTTGGCCTTGGCCCCGGCTGGACACTGCTGTGCATCGACTATGAGCTGCCTATTTACACCGGCTTCGAGGAGCTGATCCGCAGAGCTGACGAGTGCCTCCAGAAAAACACCTATTATGATCCCAAGAGCTTCGACAGGGGCATTGGCTACGAGTCTATGAAAATTGTCCTTCAGGCAGCCATAGACTTTGCCGAGAGATATGCTGTTCTGGCCGAGGAAATGGCCGAAAAGGAAACGGATCCCCAGCGGAAAAGGGAGCTTCTTGAAATCGCTGAAACATGCCACCGCGTACCGGCAAAGCCTGCCCGCACCTTCCGCGAGGCCATGCAGTGCCTGTGGTTCTGCTTTATCATGATGTCTCCCTGCGCCACCACCCCCATAGGACGCTTTGACCAGTATATGTATCCCCTCTATAAGGCGGATATAGAGGCCGGCAGAATTACGGACGAGGAAGTGATCGAGCTTCTGGATATTTTCCGCATTCGCTGCAACGAGCTTGACTCTCAGGGCGGACGGGAGCAGCGCAAGCGCGCTTCCGGCGGTGCGCGCTGGTATAACATGACCATTGGCGGAGTGAAGCCCGATGGCAGTGACGCCACCAATGAACTCAGCTATCTTATCCTTGACGCTGTGCTTGATACCAAAATACCCCACCACACCGTGACCATACGCGTGGCAGATTCCACACCTGCGGAGCTGCTGAGAAAGGGCGTGGAATGTCAGGCAAAGGGCATGAGCATGCCGGCTTTCACAAACGACAAAAGCTATATCGGCTTCTTCTCTTCTCCCAATCTTTCGGATCCCGGCCTGCCACTTGAGGTGGCCCGCGATTACTGCATGACCGGCTGCATTGACGGAAACATTCCCGGTGTTACCCGTTCCATGTCCGTGTCCATGTTCGTAGGCACTCTGGTCCTTGATGTTTTCCTGCATAACGGAGTTTGCACACGCAACGGCATAAAGATCGGCCATGATGTGGATCTGGCGTCCCTCAACAGCTTCGATGAGTTTTTTGACGCCTTCAAAAAAGAGTTTGCCTATTTCATAGACATAGCGGCACAGAAAAACAATATTGAGAACGATGTTATGCGTACTCAGTGTGCAGACCCCTTCCGCAGCGCCCTGATGAAGGGCGGTGTCGAAAGCGGTCTGGAGGTGTGCCAGCGCCGTTTCGATTTCGAAAACAGCTCCCTTCTCAACGCTGTTGGCTTCATTAACCTTGGACAGAGCATTTATGCTATTAAAAAGGCCTGCTATGAGGATAAGGTATGCACTCTGCCCGAAATGCTCAAGGCACTTGACGACAACTGGGAGGGACACGAGGAGCTCCACGAGTACTGCAAGGGACTGCCTTACTACGGCAACGATGTCGATGAGGTCGATGAAATAATCGCTGCCGTGTATAAGTTCTACCATGATGAGGTTGTTACACATCCCACCACCTACGGCGGCTACACCCGCTGCAACATGATCTCTGTTTCTGCCCATTCTCCCGGAGGCGCTCTCACCTGCGCGACACCGGACGGCCGCAGAAAGGGCGAGATCCTTGCCGATGCAAACCTGTCTCCCATTCAGGGTACCGACAAGAACGGACCTCTCTGTGTTTTCCGCAGCGCCATGAAGGTGGACCAGCAGGATTTCCAGGCATTCCTGCTCAATATGAAGTTCCATCCATCTGCCCTTAAAACTCCTGAAGACTATGATAAGCTGGTGGCAGCCATCAAGGTGTATTTCGCAGGCGGCGGAAAAATGGTGCAGTTCAATGTCGTGGACGCCGATACCCTGAAGCGCGCGCAGCTTGATCCGGAGAGCCACAAGGATCTTATGGTTCGTATCGCAGGATACAGCGCATATTTCGTGAACCTCAATGAAAGCGTGCAGAACGATATAATGCGCAGAACCGAACAGCAGTTTTAATCAGGAACATTGAGAGGAACGGTGAGCTATGCTGACACCAAGAGAAAATGCACTGCTTGCACTGGAACACAAGGTACCGGAGCGCATTGTTGACCTTCGTAATGACTGCAATATGCTGGGAACCTTCTTCCTGTGCGAAAAGTCTCCGGCCACACCGGAAAGAATCCACGGAGGCGATGGAGAGGACTGGTTTGGCGTAAAGTGGAGATATGAAAAGGTCTGCAACGCGCCTATGGTCGATCCGGCCTATCCTCCGCTTATGAACGATATCACCAAGTGGCGGGAGCAGGTGAAGTTTCCCAATCTGGATGAGAAGGACTTTGCAGGAGCTGCAAAGCGTGACCTGTCCGGCCCGATGTATGATCCCAACAAGCTGAATCAGGTTTGCATACAAAGCGGCCCGTTTGAGAGACTTCTGGACCTTATGGGCTGCGAGGAAGCCCTGATATCCATGGCGCTGGAGCCTGAGGCAACCAAGGAATTCTTCAATGCCGTAATTGACTATAAGATAGACCTTATAGACCGTCTTGCGGAGGTTTACCCCATAGACCTGATAGACTTCCATGATGACTGGGGCACCCAGATAAATGCGTTTATGTCTGTGGAGATGTGGGAGGAACTGCTGGCAGAGCCCATAGCCCGCGTGTGCAGACACTGCAAGGAGAAGGGCATCCATTTCCAGCTTCACTCCTGCGGCAGGATGGAAAGTCTGGTCCCCTCCATGGTGGAGATCGGCATCGAGCACTGGTCCTCATGCCAGGGAATGAATGATCTTCTGCCCCTTATCCGGAAGTACGGAGACAGGATGACTTTCTTCGGCTGCTTTGATACTCCGGATATTCAGCTTCCCGGAGTCACGCAGGAGGAGATAGAACGCAAGACCGCGGAGCGGATGGATATCCTCTGCAAGGGCGGCTGTGTGCTCCCTCTGGGAACAAGCACGGTTCCCGGTCTGCCGGAAGCAGTGAAAAAAGCCCTTGACGCGAGAAAGGATTTCTTCAGCAAACCGGAAAACAGGGTGTTGCCCTGAATCCCCAATGAAAAAGGGATGAGACGCCGCTGCGCAGCGCTTTGTCCTGAAATATAAAGAAAGAAAAAGAATAGGAGGAATTGTCAATGTCACCCATACTTGCGCTTGTACTGTTTGTAGCGTTCTTTGTGCTCATGGTCATTGTGAGCGGAAAAACCAAGGTACCTATCGGTATCGTAGGCGTACTCTTTGCATTTATCCTCACAGGTTGGCTGGGCGGCGGAAGCCCCATGAACGTGGTCAATTACTTCCCGACCCATACCATACTCTCTCTCTTCTTCGCAGGCACATATTTTTGCTATGTGAACCAGACCGGTCTCATGTCCGGAATTGTTGACCGTATATTGCATATGTTCAAAAAACGCACATGGTTTATTCCCTTTGCAATATACATCGCATCTGTCATCGTTACTCTGGTGGGCGGCGCTGAGCCTGCACCTCTGATTATTTCTCCCATCATATTTGCTCTTGTAAGCTCTGCCGGTCTTAATCCTCTGCTGGGCCTCTGCCTTGGCTATTTCGGCTCCGGCTGGACCGGAACCGTGTTCTGGTGCTCCGGCGGCGCATCCTTCCGCGCTCTTGCAGGTGCTGAGATCGGCGAAGCCGCATCCCTTACCTTCAGCCTCCAGACCTTCACTCTCCTCGCTTGCTTCTATACCGTAATAGTAATTATCTTCTACATAGTCTTCAAGGGCCATAAGATGGACAGCGCAAAGGTTGCCCTCACCCTGCAGAAGGCTCCTGACCCCTTCACCAAAAAGCAGAAATTCGCTCTCTACACTCTGGCCTTCGTGATGGTGTTCACCATTGTTCCTACCCTCATTCAGAGCCTCGTTTATGCCAACCCTGTCACCGCATGGATGGCAAGCCATCTGGGACTTAAGCAGAACTGCCTTATCGGCATTGTGCTGTTCCACATCTTCGGAATGGTTGACGGTCAGGAGACTGCTGAAATTTACAAGAACAAAATTCCCTGGCTCAGCTTTGTCAACATTGCCGGCTGCTGTGCTATCGTAAACTGCACCAAGGATCTGGGCCTTGTGGAATTCATCAGCGGCGCTCTTACCAGCGCAATTCCCGCATGGTTCATCCCTGCCTGCATCGTTCTCTTCAGCGCCTGCCTCTCCTTCGTTTCCAACGCTTTCGCAATTATCCCCATGTTCGCACCTATGGCAGCTGCCCTTGCAGCGGCAACCGGTCTGCACGAGTCCACTATCTGCGCCTGCATTCTCGCCGGCTGCATTTCCACCGGCCTTTCTCCCGTTTCCATGGGCGGTTCC
>JAZNZM010000043.1:0-2502 GCA_045594965.1 Oscillospiraceae bacterium
GGTGGCCGATGAAAAAGAATGGGCTGCCTTATGTACGGCATCTGCTGATCCCGCCATTCGCGGTTCCAACAAAGGAAAAAGATACGGAAATGGTGTGATTCGCTTGCTGAAAGAAAAATATGAGGGAGTGGACACTCATGCCTTATCTACCTATCTGAAGAAGCTGACTGACTTTACAAAAAATGCTTTAGACAGTTCTAATAACAAGGAGCCTAGTATGGAATTAATGTATTGCTTAGCTATTAACCATTCTTTATGCAAGGTATACGAAAAAAAGGAATCCGGCATTTATTTATCGAGCTACTGTTTTATGGCTTTGCTGGAGCAATGTCTATCCATAAATCTTAATGCTGAGGAGGCAGAGGTAAAAATGGAGATATCGAAGTGTATAACGCTCTGTGAAACCATGCCGGTGGCTTTCAAAAATGTTGGTGACAATGACAAGAGCGATGCTCCTACCGATGTCATCGAACCCGAGACAGAAAAGGGATTCACTAAACTTTTCAAAGAAATTAAGGAAAACACAAAATATAACAGCGTGTTAGACAACATCGTAGATGCGGTGTACGATTGGTTAAAAAAGAAGCCTGCTGAGTATGCCACTAATCCCAGTCAAATGTCTCGCTGCTGGCAGGGAATAATGAGCCGACATGAGTCAGATACGGATAGCGCAGCTCTTTCCTCAAAAGATCCGGATAAGATAGCGCAGGCTGGTAAGTTGTTCAACAAATACCTTGCGGCAATCACAGCTTCAATAGATGAAAGCTTAAAGAATGCGGAAGTAACAGCTGATGCTAAGGAAGAAAAATCAGGCTCCTTCGGAAGTTATCTCAGGGACTTCCCTTTAATGGCGGTTTTGCTGAATAATGATTCATCTGGCGATACGACATATTCCGAAATGAGAGACTTGACAAACGAGGTTAATATCGGTGCCAAAGTTGAACCAGCAAGATCTAAGAAGACCGGCGGCGGAAAGAAAAATGGAGAGAATAACGCGACTTCTGAGAAATAAGGATCATGCCTGCATGATATATCATGTCTATCATCGCAACATTACCTGTTTTCCTGTTTTCCAACACAAATGCGTTGGAGCATTTGTTGACCCATGCACCGCACAATGTTTCATCAAAAGAATATGGACAGATGTGGAGGACATGGGTGTTTACAGCCTCTCATCAACGAGATTCCAGCCGCCCGGAGCATGTGTTTGAAATGCGCTGGAAAAAATACAGTGAAAGGAATCCGAATCCCATAGACATCATTTATGCCTTGCGATGTATAGCCGATGACTACCTTTTTGTACGCAATGGGCATTTGCATGTGAAATCTCAGGATTGTTTTACACGCTGGCAGAACATACGTGGCCGCATCAGTACCTTACCTGTCAAGGTATTGATAGCTCACGAGAACAATGTAGTTCTGGAGCCGTCCCTGAGTTATCCTCATAACCAGCTGATGCAGGATTATATACATACCGAGGGACTTAACGAATGTCACATGCACCTCAATGGCTATCGTTACCCGGAGGAATGCTGGCTTGATGCATTATATGATCTCAAAGCATATATGAAGATGATTGGGGCACGGTTGAAAAGCGACCAAAATATGCAGGAAATGTATAAGCTGGTGAATCCCTTTCTGACCCCCTCCCGGCAATATTCGAGGCTAAGGTTGGCATTATACTTGCGACATTTCTTGCTTGCCTTGGGCGAAATGCAAACTGAAACCGACATGCTCAAGTCGTGTAAGAAAGCCTATGAAGACTATCAGCTTTTTACTATCAATCCATATAAATCTCTCCTTCCTTGTTTCGTTAGCAACAACCTGAAATATCTGAGCAGTTTACATAGTGAAATCAGATTATGGAAGCAGTTGTTTCGTAAACTTGAACAATATGAAAGCTGCAGGCCGGAGATATCTTTTCTAGCGCAGTTGTATTTACTCATTTTAAATGAGTTTATACAATTAAACCGACACAATGAATGCAATAAAGGATTTGCCCCCTTTGATAAAGCCAATTCGCATCCCAGAGTGGGTGTTGGCAGTGATAAATATTACAAGTCTGTCTTTAAGAATATTCTCCGGGTTTCACAGGCGGGATTCAAAAATAGCATTGAAGTCAGACTAACGCCGGGAAGTGTCGTAAAAGACGGAACTAAACTGATGAAGTGGTGGGAGGAATGCAGTAAGCAGGTTAAGCGAGAGCCCTCACCTCGACTCATTCTGGTAGGCCATTTCATTAAGGAAAAAGCACCTGAGCAACCGCGCAATACAACCAATACAACTTTTACCCATCCCGACCACTCCAAGCTGTGCCTGAAGTGTATCAAACAAGCTGACGCGTTGGCAACTTTTGCCAGCACCATAGCGGCCCATAACAAGATACCCATCGGTGTGGATGCCGCCAACTCGGAGATGAATGCACCGGCAGAGGTTTTTGCCCCGGCTTTCAGACATTTTGAACATAAATCTCACTCCCCCTACAAAACCTTTCACTGCGGT
>JAZNZM010000044.1:0-2624 GCA_045594965.1 Oscillospiraceae bacterium
AACGGCGTCAAAGCGGAAGCCGTCCACACCCATGTCCAGATAGTATTTGGCCACATCCAGCATGGCCTGACGGACTTCCTCATTATCATAGTTCAGCTCCGGCATATCCCCGGAGAAGTTGCACTCATACCAGCAGTCCACACCGGCTATTTTCTGATAGGTTCTGCCTCCAACCTTCTCCGCAGCAGTTACGCAGGTATACCAGTCATAGTAGGGGTTCTCGGTGTCCCCGTTTGCCCTGGCCTCCTTGAACTGCAGAAACCACTCATGCTTGCTGGAGCTGTGGTTCACCACAAGGTCGAGAATGAGCTTCACATTTCGCTCATGGCAGAGAGCTATAAGCTCTTTGAGATCGCTTTCAAGGCCGAAGCGCCAGTCTATCTCATAATAGTCGGTGGCATCATACTTGTGGTAAGAGGGGGAGGAAAATATGGGGGAGAGCCATATTCCCTGAACACCCAGACTTTTTTCCGAGAGCAGATTGCCGTCGTTGAGATAATCAAAGCGGTTTATCACGCCCCGCAGGTCGCCTATGCCGTCATTGTTGGAGTCGGAAAAGGAACCGACAAAGACCTGATAGAAGGTGCGGAAATTATCGTCCACGCTGTCCGGAACGCTCAGGGACTCGCTGTCCGGCTGAAGCTCGGCTTCAGGGGGCAAAGCCTCCTTCTCACCGCAGGCGCATAGAGAAAGAAGCATGATAAGAGCCAGAAATAAGCAAATCATTTTTTTCATCGTTTCCACCTTAGTTCTCTGCCGCGTTGAGCATTGCGTCATCTATTTTGCCCCATGCGTTGGGACCGGAGCAGCGTACATAGATGCCCACGCTGAGCTCATCGCCCTCGCTGTACTCAATGTCCTCAATGCTTGCGGTGTGCCACTCGTCATAGACGCTTATTTCAGTATCGGCTCTGTATGCCATCTCGCCGTTTATGTTGACGAAGGCGTAAATCTCGGTTTCGCCGCCGTCGCCGCCCATAATGGAGATGGAATAGTCATACTTGCCTGATTTGAGATTCTCAACACTCTGGCTGAGTGTAAAGCTGACGCAGTTTTCGCCGGCACCCCAGAAGTGGTAGTGCTTTGTGCCGGTCATAGAGTCGGATACCTTATCCTCCACATAGAGCTCGTCAAAGGAATCCAGAGCCTCTGCCACCCAGCCGGTCTCGCCCTCTTCAAAGGACCAGTTATTGAGATAGTTATAGTTCACCATGGAGATATAGCACTTGGCCTCCATACCGCCGGCCTCGCCGGTGACGGTATACTTTGCAACACCGCCGTTTTTCATGGCCTCCATATCCGCATCCAGCCACTCAACGGGAATGGTCTGCTTGCTGTTGTCGCTCATAACGGCGTTCACGGTGTCGGGCAGGACTATGTCGCCGGAAAGATCAAGGATAAGCTCCGTGTCCTCAATGGCATCTGCCTTAACTTCTATGGCATTGCCCTCTCTCATAAGAGCGAACACCTTCAGAGCCTCGGTGGCCTTGCCGTCGGGGGTGAAGAAGGCCTGATTATCCACGGCGCAGCCGCCGTACCACTGTCCCGCATCCTCGCTGTCATATTCACCTGCGTAGGATGTGGCCCAGCCGGATCCGTACTGCTCCCAGAGGGCAGAGTTTTCCTCCCAGCTCTCACCGCCGGAAGATATCCATGTGCCCTCCCAGTAGAATACGCCTATGCCGTTCACGGTCTTGTTCACCACAGTGTCCACCACATTGCGGACAAGGTTTGCCTGTCCCTGCATGGTGAAGGGATAGTCTTTCACAATGCCGCCGCCCTCGCCTATGGTGTTGCCGTAAAAATCGCTGTCCTCGGGGGTATATGCATAGGAGGTCTCCGCTACCATCACCTTTTTGCCGTAAGTTTCAGCTATTTTGGAAAGAACCTGAGAGAGATTTTCCAGAGTACCGTGCCAGAAGGGATAATAAGAGGAGGCGAAAACATCGTAATCCACCTGATAATACTCAAGGTTCTTGCCGTAGCTCTCGAAATTGCTTACCTTTTCGGGGTTTGCAAAGTGGACAGCCACCAGAGCCTCGGGGCAGACCTCTCTTACAGCCTTTGAGCCTGCGCTCATAAGCTCCATAATGCGCTTCCAGCCGCCAACAGCTGTGCTGTTCTCGCCGCACATGGCGCCGTTGGTCTCATTGCCAATCTGCACCATGCCTATATCCACACCTGCGTCCACCATTTTCTGCAGGCTGTCGCGGGTGTACTCATATAGAGCCTGACATTTTTCCTCAATGGCCATACCCTTCCATGCCTTGGGTGCCATCTGCTTGGCGGGGTCGGCCCAGAAGTCGGAATAATGGAAGTTCACAAGAACCTTCATGCCCTGCTCCGTGGCACGCTTGCCAATCTCAATAGCGTTTTCCACATCGCAGTTGCCGCCGCCGTAGCCATTGCCCTCGGCATCAAAGGGATCATTCCAGACACGGATACGGATATAATTTATTCCGTTTTCACTGAGTATCTGATAAACATCCTTCTCCACGCCCTCGTGGTCATAGAACTTCACGCCGCCCTTTTCCAAAGCGGGAACGCAGGAGGCATCCATACCCATGATGAAGTCCTCGGGGAGGTTTTCAACCTTTTCAACGAAGAGGCTTTCGGAGCTTACA
>JAZNZM010000045.1:0-7074 GCA_045594965.1 Oscillospiraceae bacterium
AGTGCAGGACAGATTGTCCTGCTCTTATTTTAACATTATTCCGATGCTCTTTGCAACCGAAATTACATTTTTGGCTTATTTGCGTGCCAGCACCTTCTCGATGCCCGCGGCAACGCCCTTGGCATCCAGTCCATACTTGGCCATAAGATCGCCATACTTTCCGGACTCAGTGAAGGTGTCCTGAATGCCAACGAACTCGGTAGGTGCTCCGGCTCCGCACTTTGCAAGAACCTCGGCAACGGCACTGCCAAGACCGCCATAGATATTGTGCTCTTCCGCAGTGACTATCGCTCCGGTCTCACGGGCGCACTTTTCGATAAGCTCCGCATCAATGGGCTTGATGGAATACATATCCACAACGCGAACAGATACACCCTTTTCTGCCAGCATCTCAGCAGCTTCAAGAGCCTTGTGCACCATGATGCCGCAGGCTATAACGGTAACATCGCTGCCATCGCGGACAATATTGCCCTTGCCCAGCTCAAACTGAGTGTCAGCAGGATAGAGGTCGGGATAAACATCGCGGCTCAGACGCAGATACATGGGGCCGTAGTTCTCAACGGCATACTTGGTTGCCCAGCGGGTGGAGGTCTCATCGGAAGGAGCGATGAGCTTCATGTTGGGCAGTGCGCGCATAATGGCAATATCCTCGGTGGCGTGGTGAGTTGCACCGTCCAGAGCATCGCTCATGCCGCAGTATGCGCCGCCGAACTTGACATTCAGATTGCCGTAGCAGATCTGTCCGCGGGCAGAGCAGAGACCAAGAGAGGTGAGGAAAACAGTAAAGGTGTTGACAAAGGGGATCTTGCCTGTGGTGGAGAGACCGGCAGCAGTGGCTACCATGTTGCTCTCGGCAATGCCCATATTGAAAAAGCGTTCGGGATAGGTCTTTCCGAAAATTGCTGTCTTGGTGGAGCCGGAAAGGTCAGCGTCCAGAACAACGATGTCGGGATTGGTGGCGCCCAGCTCCTTGAGAACAGTGCCGTAAACTTCTCTTATTGCTTTTGCCATTATACATTACCTCCCAGTTCTGCCATTGCCTTTGCGTAGCTATCGGGATCGATGGCCGCGCCGTGCCATGCGCTCTTGCCCTCCATGAAGGAGACGCCCTTGCCCTTCACACAGTCGGCTATTATGACGGTGGGCAGCCCCTTGCACTCCTCGGCAGCATCCAGAGCAGCGTCCAGAGCGAAAAGATCGTGGCCGTCGCACTCAATGACATTCCAGCCAAAGGCGCGCCATTTGCCGGCCAGATCGCGGATAGGCATGATTTCCTCGGTGGTGCCGTCCAGCTGGACATGGTTCCAGTCAACAATTGCGCAGAGATTATCGAGAGCGAACTTGGGAGCGCTCATTGCTGCTTCCCAGATTGTGCCCTCGTTCAGCTCGCCATCACCCATGACAGCGTAAACACGGGCGGGTGAGCCGTTGAGCTTAAGCCCCATTGCCATGCCCTGAGCCGCGGAGAGACCGAGACCCAGAGGGCCTGCAGGCATCTCTATGCCGGGAGTATGCATGGAGGGATGGCCCTGAAGGATGCTGTCCACCTTGCGGAGAGTGCCCATGCAGTCGGCAGGCAGGAAGCCCTTCTCCACCAGATTGCGGTACAGCATGGGAACAGTATGACCCTTGCTGAGCACCAGACGGTCACGGTCAGGATCAGCTGCCTTATCAGCGGAAATATTCATGCGCTCCTGATAGAGCAGAGTAAGGATCTCGCAGACGGAAAGGCTTCCTCCGGGATGTCCGGACTGTGCGCCGTAGATAGCGGTCAGAACATCGATCCTGAATTTCCGGCAAAGCTCTTTGAGCTCGGCCGCGCGTTCAACAGTTAATGCCATGTTGCTTCCTCCATGTTATTTATTATTTAAGCATTTCAAGAATAGTATAATTTTTTACAAATTTCAAGGAAAAATCAGATGATAATAAGTTCCTTGGCCGCCTTTGTAAGATTTATATTGCCTTCGCCTGTAAGATAGAGCATATCTTCAATGCGAACTCCAAACTTGCCTGGGATATATATACCCGGCTCTGCGGAGATAACAGCTCCCTCGGGCATGGGACTTGTGTTGTTGGGATTTGCGGAGGGGGATTCATGCACAAGAAGTCCCAGTGAGTGACCGAAGCCGTGGCCGAAATACTGACCGTAGCCTGCGTCGGATATTACCTTTGCGGCGGCCATGTGGATTTCCCTTCCGCTTACACCGGGTCGGGCTTTTGCTATGCCCGCCATCTGAGCCTCAAGGACAGTGTAATAAACCTTTTTCATCTCCTCCGTCGCATGGCCAACAGCAACAGTACGGGTCATATCGGAGCAGTAGCCGTTTTTAAGGCAGCCAAAGTCCATGGTAATAAAGTCGCCCTCTTTGACGATATCATCTCCGGGGACGCCGTGGGGCATACTGGTCTTGGCACCGGTAACGGTAATCGGCTCAAAGCTGTTTCCCTCACCGCCTAAAAGCATCATTCTGTAGGTGAGCTCCGCGGCAATTTCTCTCTCCCTCATACCGGGACGGATGAGACCCAGCACCTGATCAAGAGCGCTTTCCGCGATTCTCTGGGCAGCAGTAATGCACTCCACCTCCCACCGCTCCTTTTGAGAGCGCAGCGAATCCATTATCTTCTGGGAAGGAATCAGCTTCTTTCCGATAATCTGCTCCCAGCGCTGCCACTGTCCGTAAGCAAGGCGGTCTTCCTCGGCACCTATCCTTTCGCAGCCCGAAAGCGCGGTTTTTACCCACTCGGTGAGAGGCTTGTCTCCGCCGAAGCATATGATCTCATCGCACTTTCCCTCTATTCCGGCAGCCTCAATATAGCGGCTGTCTGTCAGCAGCCAGCTCTTTTCATGGGTGACCACAACAGCGCCATCGGTAAAATGGAAAGCGGATGCATAACGGGTATTTTCATCCGAAAAGAGAACTATGGCGTCAAGTCCCGCTTCCTTAAGTTTTGCCTGTATTTTTTCAGTATTCATCATTTCATAAATCTCCATTTATATTTCAGCCTGAAAGGAAATTCAAGCCAATATCGCAGTCTGAGCCAGATGTTTGAAAACTCTATGGGATGAACCAGAACCGTAAAGGCTCCTATCCATTTTCCGCAGCAGGTGTCCGTATAAATCTGATCACCAATTACTGCGGTCTGGGATGGATCTATCCCCTTTTGACCGAGAACCTCTCTGGCTGCTTTGGTAAAGGGCTTCCATGCTTTGTTCACATACTCAAGGCCAAGAGCCTCGGCAAACACTGCGGGGCGCTCTCCCTTATTGTTGCTGAGTATAAAAAGCTCAAGGCCCGACTTTTTCATAGTCTCCACCCAAGCCCTCAGCCTCGGAGATGCCTCATGCACGGTGTATGGTGCTATGGTATTATCTACATCAAGCATAATAAACCTGATGCCGCGATTTGTAAACATTCGCGCCGTTATCTGGTATATGTCATCCTTCATTACATCCGGAACAGGCCAAAAACTCATACTAATTCTCCCGATACTTTACTATGCTCATATCTGCCGCCATTGGCCAGGCTGTTGCAAAGTCACCGTAGCTGGCAATATCTATACCCTCAACAGTAATGGTTACAGAGTCAACCCCGGGAATGCGGCAAAGGCTGTTCACCACAGAATATACCACAAGACGGCCCTTACTGCTGTCTGCAGGCTCATTTCCGTAAAAATCCTGAGAAAGCTCGATTCTGCATATTCCATCGGTTAAATCAAAGGATATGAGCGTTGTTTTCTCGACTCCTCCGCCTATGCCCCGGAAAATTTCCTCGAGCATTGCCTCCACAATGGAATCTCCCTCAGTTTCAAAGCTCTGAACCGTTTCAGGTTCAAGAAACTCATAGCTGCCGTTTGGCAGATACAGCTTCAGGCTGCGCTCATAGCTTCCGCAAAGACCGTCTGCCTCCACATAGTCCTCAGCCACAAGTCCCTGAGACATGGTATTTCCCATGCAGCTGATATTTACAGAGCACACCTGATCAAGCGTGGACAGGCTGAGGACTATGGCACTCTCCGCAAGGAGCATTTCCCTGCCCGATACATAGAGATAGTCCTTGCTCATGTTGACGGTGGCTTCTCCGCTGCTTAAACTTACAGATTCTATTCTGACATCCTCCGGGAATGCGCACTCCAATTCAGGATCCTGAGGCATGGAATTGAGTGCCTCCACAATCGCCTCCAACGGAGAAAGTCCGCTGTCCATTTTTATTTTTTCCCGGGCAAGAATACTTCCACCGTGGCTTGGGTCGTATCTGTAGACATTCAACGCATCTGTGTCATCTCCGGCTGAGCTATTGGCACAGCCACAGCAAAGCAGGGCAACAGCCATTATCAGTGCGAGAATTCTTTTATTCATGGCGTTCCCCCTCCTTATCCGCAAGAGGGAAAAGAACTTCAAAGGAGCTTCCGCCCTCGCCTCTCGAGCTTACTGAAATTTTGCCGCCAAAGCTCCTTACAGCATCATATACAATGCTGAGGCCAAGGCCGCTGCCGCCCGCTTCTCTTGATCTGGCCTTGTCCACGCGGTAGAAACGGGAGAATATATGGTCCAAATCCTTTTCGGGTATGCCAATTCCCGTGTCTTCCACAAGCAGTCTGGCCATATTGTCCCGGCACTCAAGAATTATGTAAACCTTTCCACCCCTGACATTGTACTTAAGAGCATTTTCAGCAAGATTGAATATTATCTGATACAGGCTGTCCTCATTGGCAGTGATAAAGCAGTTTTCGGCAAGGGAGGTTTCAATGCCGACCTCTCTGGCATCAGCCAGCGGTCTGAGCAGATGAATGGTGCTTTCCGCTACCTTCTTGATATCCACAGTTCCAAGCTCCTGGGCGATTCCGCTGTCCATTTTGGTAAGCATCATCAGCTTTTCCGTAAGACGCTGGAGTCTCTCTGCCTCAGAGCCTATATCCGTGACAAACTCGCGCATCGTCTCCTCGTCCATATTATCGCTCTGAACAATGGAGTCAGACAGCAGGCGAATTGAGGCAAGAGGGGTTCTCAGCTCATGGCTGGCGTCCGACACAAAGCGTCGCCTCAGCTCTTCGGTGTCCTGAAGGCGGCGGCTCATGTCGTTGAACTCCTCTGCAAGCTCAGTGACCTCATCGTTGCCCTTAGGCTCGATATGGCAGCCGTAGGCACCCTCACGAACGCTGCGAACCGCAGTGGCAAGGTCACGGATACGCCTTGTAAGAGCGCTCGTAAAGAATACTATCACGACCAGAACAAGCACTCCGGAAATCACTGAGATGTTGGCAAGTCTGCTTTGTATCTCACCTATGAGCTGAGCCTGTTCATTGTCCCTCTGGCTGAGATACACACAGCCTATAACACGGCCATAGCTCATAACCGGAGCAGCGGCGCTGCTTGTGAAAACATCGCCGTCATAGCTGCTGCCGAAAACCGCCTGACCGTCCATTGCCTCCATAACCTCAGAGAAAAGCACCGTGGCTCCAAGGCGCTGGCTGCCGAAGCTGTCATAAAGAATACGGGCCTCGCTGTCCGTTACTATGACACGGTCATACTCGTTGACGTCCATAAGATACATGACCTGTTCAACGCCCTCGGTGGTAAGCAGCTCCAGTCCCGAGAGCGAGGAGGACATAACCGAGACCTGATTGAGCATGGTCTCCTGCTTGTTGGCAAACACTATATCCCGGGAGCTTATAGTGGGATATGTGTTCAGCAGACCAATGGAAAGGACTATGAACAGGAAGAAGATGCTGACAAAAGTCAGCTGCACGCTGTATTTTCTTTTGCTCTTTTCTTTATCCATAGAAAACCTTTATTCTTTTGATGCAAATTTGGTTCAAAAACGGGCTTTATTTGAAGTAGTAACCCACACCCCACTTGGTATAAAAGTGGATGGGGTTGGCAGGATCAGACTCCAGCTTTTCGCGGAGACGGCGTATATGAACATCCACGGTGCGCACATCACCCTGGAAGTCAAGACCCCAGACTATGTCCAGAAGATTTTCTCTGGAGTAAACCTTGCCGGGATTGCGGATAAAAAGCTCAGCCAGATCATATTCCTTCAGTGTGAGGTCAACCTCCACGCCGCTCTTAAAAGCGGCACGGCGCCCGGTATCCAGCATAAGGTCTCCTGCCTCCAGCATAAGCACCTTTTCCGCAGCTGTGCCCTGAGTTCCGCTGCGGCGCAGAAGAGCTCTCACACGGGCTTTCAGCTCAAGAATATTGAATGGCTTTGTGATATAGTCATCGGCACCATATTCAAAGCCGATAAGCTTATCGGTATCCTCTCCCTTGGCAGTAAGCATTATCACAGGCACCATGGATTTCTCTCTGATATGCATACAGGCCTCAAGCCCGTCCATTTTGGGCATCATAAGATCAAGAATGATAAGGTCGTAGCTTTCAGCCGAAGCCTTTTCCACGGCTTCTGCACCATCATAGCACACATCGACCTCATAGCCTTCATTTTCAAGATTGAACTTTATTCCCTTTACAAGAAGCTTTTCATCGTCAACTACAAGTATTCTCATCTTTGTGTCTCCTTCCTATTCTACGGATATGTACTGCCAGATATCATTATATATCGAAGCACCTATACCGCGGACCTTGGTTATTTCCTCAATGGTTTTGAAGCCTCCGCCGGTTTCACGGTATTCGATTATACGCTGTGCAAGCACGGGGCCAATGCCCTTCAGGCTTTCAAGCTCTTCTTTTGAGGCGCTGTTGATGTTTATGATGAAACCGTTCTCTTCCCCATTTCCGGACAGCTGCACCGTATCCCCAGCTGTCTGTCCGGCTCCGCGGCTCACAAAAGAGGACTCTCCGAAGACAACGGAAGCCTCATTTTCTTTCTGTCCCAGAGCAAAACCGAGAGCTGCTGCAAGGAAGACTGCGGTTATTAACAGGACTATTTTCTCACTTTTATGTAATTTCATGACAATGCATTTCACATTCCGAATTATTTCAGTTGCTTTTCCGGGAAAAAATCCGTATAATAGTATAGTCAATTTCCCCGAAGATGGGATAAACGCACAGCTAATATAAATATAACATATATTCACGGAGAATGACATGAAAAAATTTAAGTTTCTGCCCAT
>JAZNZM010000046.1:0-4592 GCA_045594965.1 Oscillospiraceae bacterium
ATGAGGGGCCTTTGCCCCCTTAATAATCCCCCGCTGCTCTATTTCTTTTCTGCACAGCATAGCTTTTTTGACAGTCTCAAAAAAGAAGCCCCGAGGGGCTTCTTTTTTTATGCTTTAACTTTATGCTTTAACGGTTATGAACTTATTCGTACTTGCCGTCGTAGTTGGCAATGGCATCCTGCCATACCTGGAGAATATCAAAGACCTCGGTGTAACCCTTGTCATAGAGATCCTGAAGCATAGCATCGCCGAAGGGCTTGACGCCGTCGCGCCATGCCTGCATAGCTTCGCCTTCGATGTAGCGGATGGGGTTGCCGCTGGCAGCAACCATGTCGATCCAGCCCTGGTCAGAGGTGGTCCACCACTCGTAGCTCATCTCCCAGTACTCTTCGCTGTAGTTCATCTCTTCCATGATGATGTTCTGGAGAGTGGGGTCCAGAGACTGCCAGGTATCATAGTTGATGCAGATAGCCTTGACGCCGGTGGATGCGCCGTTTTCGAACATGTAAACGCTCTTTGCGGGCTGCAGGGCGCCGAAGATGCCGATAACGTTCAGACCGTTGATAAGACCGTCAACCACACCGTTGGTGATGCAGGAATAGTAATCGGGGGGAATCTGGAAAACGGGAGTTGCGCCAACGCTGCCAAGGAACTGCATGAGCTGGGGATTGTCGCAGGCCAGCTTCATGCCGGCAACGGTATCGGGAGTGGATATCTCAACGTCCTCAGCGAAGGCCATGGCAGTGCCCCAAACGCCGACGATGAATATGGGGTGGATGTTGACTGCGTGGAACTCTTCCAGCATGGTCTCGTTGTTGAGAATAACATCGTTCATAACATCAGAAGCCATGGGAAGGCTGGTGAAGCCCAGGAAGGGATAGGAAACGACCTGCTGGGTGTAGGGGAAAGCATCCTTGAAGTTGGAGAGGGTGACATCGGAGAAGTCAGCCATGCCTGCACCAAGACCGTCCATGGAGTCATTGGCGGTCATCAGGGAGCTGGAGAAGTAGTTGACGAAAGTGACCTTGCCGTCGGTGCGCTCGGTGATGCGCTCAAGGGCTGCCAGATACTGGGGGCTCTGCTCTTCAGAAGCGTTGAAGTTGAAGACCAGTTCCATCTCGGGACCGGTGTACTCAGGTGCGTCTGCGGGAGCTTCGGGCTCTGCGGGAGCCTCGGGGGTTGCGGGTGCCTCGGGAGCAGCGGGTGCTTCAGGGGCAGCGGGAGCCTCGGGAGTCTTGCCGCAGCCGGCGAACATGGAGACTACCATGAGGACTGCAAGAAGTGCGCACAGGAACTTTTTCATGATTTTGTATCCTCCTTTATAATTTTGCACTTTCTTTTCTGACATTTATTGTACCATCATATTGGGTATGAAGGTTGCAATACCGGGGAATATGATCATCAGCACAAGGATGACCACGTCAACAAAGAGATAAGGGATAACGCCCTTGAATATCTTGTCCACAGACACTCCTGTTACGGCAGCCATGGTGAAGCAGGTCATGCCCACAGGGGGAGATATGGAGCCGACGGCCATGAGCTTGACAACGAAGGCACCCAGCCAGATGGGGTCAAATCCAACGCGCATAAGGGCGGAATAGAGAACGGGGATGGTGAGAAGCACCATGGGGGTCTCGGGCAGGAACATACCAAGGATGAAGTAGAGCACTATCAAAGCGGCAGCAATTACCCACTTTGGAACCTGCAGAGAGACTATGGTATTGGCCAGAGCCATGGGCAGGCGGCTCAGGCTCATAAAGGTAACGAAAAGATAGGTGGATGCGATAAGGAAGAAGATCATGCCGCAGAGAGTAGCAGTCTCTTTGAGGGCTTTTTTGAACTTCTTGACGGTGATCTGGCGGAAGATGAAGGCAATTACTATGGAGCCGAAGGCACCGATAGCACCGGCCTCGGTGGTGGTGAAGAAGCCGGCATAAACGCCGCCCATGACCAGAACCACCAGAAGCATGATGGGAACAATCTTCAGCAGACTCTTCATTTTGACCTTCATAGCCACCTTGGGTCCACGGGGTCCAAGCTTGGGATTGACAGTGCACATAATGAAGATGACCACCACATAGAGGATCATCTGCACAACGCCCACACCGATACCGCTCATAAAGAGCTGGCCGATGGAGTTTTCGGTAATAATACCGTAGGTGATAAAGGCCATGCTGGGGGGAATGAGTATGCTCAGCGGCGCGCCCGCAGCCACCGAGCCGCAGGCAAAGGACTCGTCATAGCCGTTTTTCTGCATCTCAGGGAGAGCAACGCGTCCCATAATAACAACGCCTACGTTGGAAGAACCGGAGATAGCGCCCAGAATACCGCAGGCCACAACGGTAGCGGATGCAAGTCCGCCCTTGAAGCGGCCAACCCATGCGTAAGCAGCGGCATAAAGGTCAGTGCCCATTGTGGACTCCGATATTATCATACCCATTAAGGTGAACATGGGTATAACGGTAAAGGCGTATGTATTCAGGTTCTTGAAAGCGGAGGTTCCGGCGGCTGTCCATGCAACACCGGTATTTTTGAGAATAATGATACCGACGATACTGACAAGAGCCATAGCTGCACCAACCCACATTTTGCAGGCAATAAGGAGCAGCAGAACGATTATACCAATAAGACCAATAAGTTCAGCACTCACCAGACCTCACCTCCTGCGTCAGCTGAATTTCCATTCTTTTTTCTTTCAAGACGTGCGGCAATAATGCCGGTACGACCGAAAGCAAAGAGCTCATCGGTGTCCTCCATAGCGGCTTCAATTTCCCACTCACCCTTGACTGCAGCAATTATCTTGCGGACAACAAGCAGCAGAGCGGTAATGGCGGCAACACCGTAGCTCATGGCGAATACGGCAACGAAGGGCCACTGAGGAACGGGAATGTTAACATAGGAGATATGCTGCTTAAAGCTCGTGAGTGTATAGCCGAACTGGGCAGCGGACAGGGCTCCGATTGCAGCAGCACTGAGGAAAAGGATCACTATGTCAAAAATGACCTGAGCCTTGGGGCTGAAGCGGGAAGTGAGGATATTTACCTTTACCTGTCTGTTCGCCAGTATGGATGCGCCAAAGGAGCTCATGTTAAGCAGGAGCAATATCTGCGCCCATTCAGTTCCGCCGATTATGGAGCGGTTGAAGAAGGTGCGGTAACACACCTCAGCCACCATGAGCAGCATCATTGCGGATACGAAAATCATACACAGAAATGTGAACACACGGCAAAGTCCGCGAATTACTTTCATGGAATTCTCCTTTCTATGTTTTTCTTTGCTTAATTTCTCAATTCTTATTCAAATTCAGCGTGGAACTCATCATAGAGTCTGGGCAGTATTGCTGCCAGATGGGTAAATTCCTTGATATTGTGGGTGAGCAGAGCCTTTACCGGTGCCAGAGGCAGCTTCACTCCGGGTGGCAGTGTCTTCACAGGCTTGCCGCCGATGGCGCTGTAGCCTATCCAGAAGCGGCTTCTCAGCTCGCAGCCGCCTTCAACAGGACGGATAAAGTGGACCATAATGGTGGGGCTCTTCTCATTACCGGCGCAGACTATGGTGCCCTTGAAGTCCTTCAGCTTCTCAGGGTCAAAGCCCACATCAACGGGATTTCTGAAATTGATAACAACAGGCTGAGGACCGTTGCCCACATCCTCATATACATCGTGGACAGTGTCCCAATAGCGCTCTTTCATGCTCAGAGACTTATCCAGCGCCTTATCCATATTTCTGGTCTGGCAGGAGTAGTGCTGCTGGGGGTTCCAGATTTTATATCTCATGGGGGCTACGCCGTGCCATGCAAACCACCAGTCGAACATCTCCGGTGTGACGCCGGGCATCTGAGTGATGTTGGCCAGAACACCTGTACCGTCGGGCAGATTGCAGTAGCCAAGCTCCATATCCAGATAGCCCTCGTCGAAGAGCTTATTCATATCCTGAATGGCATGGGCCTTCTCCATATCGAAGGGAAGAGCCACGGCAGCGTACTTGGACGGATCTGCTTCCACCATGGGAAGCTCAAAATACTTATAAAGCTCCGAGGCCTTCTCCTCTTCGGTGACGGGAACTCTCTTAAGCTCCACGCCCTGAGGCTTCACAGGCCAGCGTTCAATAGGAACATCCTCTGTGCTGAAGCTTATTCCCTCCTCGCCCTTTTGCGCGATTATCCACTTCAGCCAGTTTTCGTTATCCTCTCCGGGGCAATCTTCGCGGAGGAACCAGCCTCTGGACTCCCTGCGCAGCAGTGAGGCTCTGTAGTGGAGCTCAGCGGAGAGCACCATAGCCTCTGCTTCGTGGCAGCACACAAGTTCGTGGAGGTTATTGGCCTTCAGCTTTTCAGACAGTGCCTTTGCCTTTTCCACTATAGCAAGAGCCGCGTTAATGCGTTCCTCGTTCATGATAACGGAATACTCCACGGGACCCATAAGTCGGATCGTAGCCATGTCGTTCTGTGAGCCAAGGAGTTGTTTCATACATTTGTCTTCTAAGACCGCTTGGCCTCCGACTTCAGACAGTGCCTTTGCCTTTTCCACTATAGCAAGAGCCGCGTTAATGCGTTCCTCGTTCATGATAACGGAATACTCCACGGGACCCAT
>JAZNZM010000047.1:0-3179 GCA_045594965.1 Oscillospiraceae bacterium
TGGGTATCGATGTTTCCACCTATCTTGAGGAGCTTGAGCATGGCGCCAGATATCTGGATAAGGGCAGGGAAACGGACCCCCTTGATGATTTCAGAAAAAACGGCGTTGACTGGATGCGCATAAGGATATGGAATGACCCCTACGGACCGGAGGGGGAGCCATATCTTGCGGGCAGCTGCGGTATTGATAACTATGTGAGCCTTGCCCGTCTGGCAAAAAGCAAGGGCTATAAAATCCTCATGGACCTCCATTATTCCGACTTCTGGGCCGATCCCGGCAAGCAGATGATACCCAAGGCATGGCAGAATTTTGACCTTGTTGCGATGGAAGAAGCGGTGTATGCTTTCACTGCCGAGTGCATTGAACGCTCCGCCGCCGAGGGTGTGGCTCCCGCCATGGTGCAGATAGGCAACGAGATCACAAACGGCATACTCTGGCCTGTGGGCAAGCTGGAGAAGCCCGACGGCACAAGAGGAAACTATGATAATTTCTGCCGCTTTATAAAGGCGGGCTGCCGCGCTGTGAGGGAAAGACTGCCTGAGGCAAGAATAGCCCTTCATCTGGAGCGCAGCAATGATAAGGCCGTTTATCAGGAGTTCTTCACCGAGATGGAAAAGCACGGTGTGGAATATGACATCATCGGCGCCAGCTATTATCCCTATTGGCACGGCACTCCCGATGAGCTTTTTGATAACCTCCGCGACTGCCGCTGTTTCGGCAAGGAGATCATGATAATGGAAATGGGCTACGGCTTCACCATGCAGGGCTACAGCGTGGACGGAAAGGAAAACCGCCTTGTCATAGACTCTGAGCGCGCCTATGTTCCCGGTGTCACGGAGCGCTACCCCCTCACTCCCGAGGGACAGGAGGCCTTTGTGAGAGACCTTCTGCAGCGCGCCGCAGGCGAGGGCATTGACGGAGCCTTCTACTGGGAGCCTCTCTGGCTTCCGGGAGAGGGAATCTGCTGGGCCTCCGAGGCGGGACAGGCCTATATCCACGAGGAGGGCAAATCCACCGCCAACGAGTGGGCCAACCAGTGCCTCTTCGACTACGAGGGGCAAAAACTCCCCGCCTTTGACGCTTTCCGTGTATGAGCATATTTCCAAGAAAAATGTTAAATATGCACCAATATTTGCAATGACATATTGACGAAAAAAAAGAAAAGAGATATAATACTTAAAGGCTCTCCGGAAACGTTTCCGAAAGCGTTTTTAGAGGGTCAAAAGCAAATTTTGTCCACTTTTAGCATCTTTCCATGTTCCCCGAAGCGGGAGTGGGAGCCTTTATGAAGCCAAGTCAGAGGCCTCTGACTTACTTTTCTGCGCCAGGCAGAAAAGTAATAAGACCCTTGAATGTGCTTGCGGAGACCCTGCTTCTGCCGAAGGCAGCGGAAGAAAGATGGAAAAAATTAATTGGAGGAAAATGTAATGAAGAAAATCATCGCACTGCTTCTTGCTCTTGTCATGGTTATGGCAATGGCAGCTTGCGGCAATGAGCCCGCTGCTCCCCAGGCTCCCGCTGCTCCCGAAGCTCCCGCTACCCCCGAAGCTCCCGCAGCTCCTGCTGAGAACCCCCTGGCCGGCACCTATGACATCACTATGTGGGTTTCCGAGCTGGACGGCGTTGCTCAGATGACTCAGGAAATGATCGATGCTTTCGAAGAGGCTAACCCCGGCATCGTCATCAACGCTTCCATCGAGGGCGTAACCGAGGCTGACGCCGGCAGCAAGGTCGTCGCTGACGTTGCTTCCGCTCCCGACATCTACTGCTTCGCACAGGACCAGATGGCTCGCCTCGTTCAGGCTGCCGCTCTCGCAGCTCCCGGCCAGAAGGCTTCCGAGACCATCATTGCCAACAACGACGCCGGCGCTGTTGCCGCTGCTTCCGTTGCAGGCACCCTCTATGCTTACCCCATGACCTCCGACAACGGCTACTATCTGTACTATGATACCAGCATCATCTCTGAGGAAGATGCAGACAGCCTCGAGGCTATCATCGCTGCCTGCGAAGCCAACAACCTCAAGTTCCGCTATGCTCTTGAGAACGCATGGTACACCGCTTCCTTCTTCTTCGGCGCTGGCTGCCAGTCCCTCTGGTACATGAATGACGCCGGTGAGTTCACCTCCATCGAGGATAACTTCAACTCCGACCTGGGCCTCGTTGCCATGAAGGGTATGGAGAAGCTCGCAAAGTCCCCCGCATACGACGGCAATGCTGACATCTTCACCGACGCCGGCGCTATCGTCACCGGTATCTGGAACGCCAACGCTGCCGCTGAGCACTTCGGCGACAACCTGGGCGCAACCGATCTGCCCTCCTTCGAGGTTGACGGCACCTCCTACCACCTCGGCTCCTACACCGGCAACAAGCTCATGGGTGTTAAGCCCCAGGCTGATGCCCAGAAGGCAGCTGTTCTGAGCCAGCTGGCACAGTGGCTCACCAACGAGGAGAACCAGATGAAGCGTTATGAGCTCTATCAGTGGGGCCCCTCCAACATCAACGCTCAGGCTTCCGAGGCTGTTCAGGCCAACGCTTCCCTCGCTGCTCTTGCTAAGCAGAACGCATACGGCATCCCCCAGGGCCAGATCCACGGCGCATGGTGGGATATCGCTAAGGTCCTCGGCGCTGACGCCAAGGCTGCTGCCTCTGAGGACGATCTGAAGGCCGCTCTTGAGAGCTACGCTGCCACCATCGACGGTCTGTTCTCCATGACCGAAGAGCAGAAGAACGCTTGGGGCGTTATCGGCGGCATCTGCGGCACCAGCTGGGACACCGACTTCGCTATGACTGAAGGTCCCGACGGCACCTACACCTCCGACGTCCTCGAACTGAAGGCCGGCGAAGAGTTCAAGGTTCGCCAGGGCGCATCCTGGGATGTCAACTTCGGCGTTGAGTTCAACGGCGCAAACTGCGTTGTTGAAGCTGACGGCAAGTACCAGGTACAGCTCGTTTGGGACGGCGCTCAGGGCGGCACCGTTACCCTCATTCCCGCTGAATAAAATAAGAAACTACTAAGGGCCAAGGGGTGCCCTTGCGACACCCCTTTCCCTTAGCTTTTCGGCATTGTTAGCCGGCATGGTTTTTCCTGTGCCGGCAAGCAATGCTTTCTTATTATATAGAGAGGGAGGAGACCGTATAAACCGGGTTTATACAAGCTTTTATGAAGAGATTAAACGATC
>JAZNZM010000048.1:0-3610 GCA_045594965.1 Oscillospiraceae bacterium
TGATAGGCAAGGCGGGCGGCAGTCTGGAAGGCCATATCGTTGGAGTCAACGGGGTGATAGGAGCCGTCGTACAGGGTAGCCTTCAGGCCAACCAGAGGATAGCCGGCGAGAACGCCCTTCTGAACAGCGTTTCTGAGACCCTTTTCAACGGAGGGGAAGAAGTTTCTGGGGACGGAGCCGCCGAAAACTTCCTCGGCGAAGATCATGTCGTCCTGCTCGTCCTGGGGCTCGAAGCGGACCCAAACGTCACCGAACTGACCGGAACCACCGGACTGCTTCTTGTGACGGCCGTGAGCCTCAACGCGGCCCTTGATCTTCTCGCGGTAAGCAACGCGGGCGGGCTTCAGCTCGGTATCAACACCGAAGCGGCTCTTCAGCTTGGCGCAGAGAACGTCGACCTGAATGTCGCCGGCGCCGGAGATGACCATCTGATGGGTCTCGGCGTTGTTGACGAGAGTGAAGGAGATATCTTCCATGTTGAGCTTTGCAAGACCGGCAGCGACCTTGTCGTCCTGACCCTTGGTCTTGGGGAAGATAGCCATGGAGTAGCAGGGCTCTGCCAGCTCGATGGCGGGATACTCGACCTCGTTCTTGGGATCGCAGACGGTATCGCCGGTCTTCCACTCCATCTTGCCGACGGCAACGATGTCGCCGCAGACAGCTTCCTTTACTTCAACGTTCTTCTTGCCGGTCATGGTGTACAGACGGCCAAGCTTATCGTTGGAGGAAGCGCGGACATTGCGCATGGTCAGGTCGGAGGTGACCTTGCCGCTCATGACCTTGATGAAGGAATAGGTGCCGAACTGGTCGGAAACGGTCTTGAATACGAATGCGGATACGGGAGCGGAAGCGCTGATGCCCTCAGCTTCTGCGGGAGAGGGAACGTAATCAACGATAGCCTGCAGAACAGCCTGAGTGCCGATGCCGTCGAGAGCGTTGGAAGCAACAACGGGAACAACGGTGCCGTCCTTCATACCGGCCTTGACGCCGCGGACGATCTGCTCTTCGCTCAGTTCCATAGCGTCGAAGTAGATCTCCATCAGCTCTTCGTCAGCGCCTGCTGCGGTCTCCATGAGGACCTCGCGGAGGCTCTCAACAGTGTCAGCATCAGCTGCGGGAACAGCGATCTTGGTGGTCTTGCCGCCCTTGGTCTGGTAAGCAACATTGTGTACGAGGTCGATGACGCCGGTGCCATCGCTCATGGGAGCGGTAACAGCGCAGACGACGGAACCGTACTTCTCCTGCAGAGCGGAAAGAACTCCGGCATAGTCGCCGTTTTCTTCGCCGGTCTTGGAGATAACGAACATGGTGGGCATTTCAGCAGCCTTCAGAAGCTTCCAGTTACGCTCAGCACCGACAGAGATACCGTCCTTGGCGGTGACAAGAATGATACCGGCTTCAACAGCGCGGACAGCTGCAGCGACTTCGCCTGCGAAGTCGAAGTAGCCGGGGCAGTCAAGAACATTGATCTTGCAGCCGCCGAACTCCACGGGAGCAACGGAGGTGGAGATGGTTATCTGGCGCTTGATCTCTTCGGGGTCATAGTCGCAGACGGTGTTGCCGTCGGTAACCTTGCCCTGGCGGTCTACAGCACCGGTGATGTAGAGCATGCTCTCAGCGAGGGTGGTCTTACCGCTGTTGCCGTGGCCGAGAAGGCAGACATTGCGGATCTTGTTGATTTCGTAGCTCATTTGGATTTTCTCTCCTTGTGTAGCAAATTTGTTGCATCTATTAAAAAATGTTTTTTCGTCACAACGGATAAATTATACACCAATCAAATTGTCTTGGCAATATGCTTTTTACCAAAAAAGCGGCTTAGCGCTCTCAAAAACAGCCATTATCTATTCAGCCAGAGACCCATCAGAACATTTGGAATCAGCCACAAAAGCATGATGAGAGCCGCCTTGGCTGCATGAGCCCACATGAACTGGCCCGCCCAGGAAGCAAAGAACATGGCAAGAAGTCCCGCCACGCTGCCGGCAACCGCAAGGACAAGACCGGCCACAATGCAGTAGTAAAGGCGTCTGCCGCGCTTGCTGACCTCCACCACGGGAACCATACCCTCCCGGGCAATGACCGCAGAGATGGGATTATCCTCAGCAGGTACTATGCCGGAAATCCGGTAACGCTCAGGATAAGAGGGCAGATTGAAGCTGTCTCCGGTGACATGGAACTTATTTCTGAGAGAATCGGGAGTCATGTTGAAGTCCCTGAGGGCAAAAACCGCATCGGAGCCGGAGCGCAACAGCTCACCCAAAGCATCCTGTACGGAGGGCATAGGCTTATATTCTATATCAAACAGACCGCAGAGTTCTCCGCTTATGGCAGTGAAAATAGTATTGCGGTTTGCCATTTTCTGTGGCACGCGTATGCCCATCAGATTCATGAAGCCTGCATTACCCACCATAAGGTTCTCTCCGTTTACTACAGCAGTAATGCCTCCGCCCTCATGGGGAGTGAAATTTTCCACACGGCAGATGCTGTAGCCGTTGCGGCTGATAAGCTCCGCAAAGGAGTGGGCAAGACCGTTTGCTGAGGCCACCATTACGCTGCCTGTATAGGATATTACCTTGTCAGAGCTGACATTCTGTAGCACACGTATTCCGCTTATCCGAATACTGTCCCCGGGAAAAATATCACTGTCGGTAATGATAACGCCCTTGCTTTTGCCTATATCGCGGACTCCGCCCCAGCCGCATATTGCGCCGCCGCTTGTATAAAGCTTTTTGGCGGTAACGGCAAAGGGATGGGAAAAACACACTGCCCCGGAAAAGACGGCTGAGCAGGCAAGCATAGTGGACAGGCAGTGAATGAAGCTGTCTCCCTGCTTCTGCACGAAGGCTGCCAGCAGGCTGAATATCAGCGCAGCAACGATAATGATCGGCGCAAGCGTGCCGAAGACATATTCCCCCGCATCTGCCTCTTCGCTGCGCTTTATGAAGCCGCCTGTTCCTCTGCTGCTTTTGAACATGGCGCTTCCCTTGCCGGAAATTCCTTTCTCGGATGTGACACAAAGGGCGGATTTGCTGCCGGCCACCTTAAAGCCAAGACGCAGACCCTTGCAGCTGAAATAGCTGCCCCAGATGCTCAGGCACATGGATACAGCCGCTATGGCACAGAAAGGCAGGCCAAAATCAGCAGTTCTCATGGAGGCTATCACCGCCGCATCCGCCAAGGCGAAAATGCATGACAACGACACAAGAGTTTCATAGCCCGGTCTGAGCCTTACAAGATTGAGAATTCCGGCTGCAAGAATGTCAAGGCCGCACACCATAACGGTAAGCAGCATTATCATAAGGGTGAGACTTGCGCCCACCGGGCCCTTAAGTGCTCCGAAAAGGGGCAGGAAGGAGTAGGCCGCAAAGGTGATATACAGCATCACTATGCACACTATTCCGGATACCTTGGCCCTGAAAATCAGAGAGCTGAGATGGCGTGAATAAAGCTTAACGGCTTTCTCGGCAGACAACTCGGGAATGCCGGCATCCTCATCCTCGGCAGTAGGTATCTCTCCGTCTGCCTTGACACGCACGCTGCGTTTATTGGTCATAAGAGCAAGAATAGCCACCAGCGGAGAGAGCAAAGCCCTCTTTCCGGAATGCTTCGTGCG
>JAZNZM010000049.1:0-2543 GCA_045594965.1 Oscillospiraceae bacterium
CTTGTTATTCCATGAGGGCGATTGAATCTCCCAAGATAATATAACTCTTCCTCCGCACCTGTCAAGATGTTTATTTCCTCTGTGCACGTAAAAGCACCCCAAAAATCCATATCTCTTACTATCTCTGTCGTGCTTTCGTCAAATGCTCCGAATGGATAGGCAATGGTATACGTCAGCTCTACTTCGTTTGCTTTGCATCTGCTTATGAACTTGCTTAAGTCGCTTGACAGTCTTCTCCTATAATCTTCAATACTCTCTCCCCATCTCTTCTGACAACCTGTTGTCCAATCCTTCTCGTGCATATCCCAGCTGTGGCATTGTACCTCGAGCACTCCCCTTTTGACCATTTCTCTCGCTGCTCCCCAGCTGAGATATGACCACTCCGGGTCAAACTCTCCGCTTTCACTGAACTCCTCATTCAGAGATCCAATCAAAGCGACTATGCCCTTAAATCCCATCTCCTCCATAATGGGTTCTGCATATTCCACGGTGCTTGAAAAGCCATCATCAAATGTAATCATCATCGGTTTTTCGGGCATTACAAACTCTCCGGTCTGCCATGCCTTAAGCTCTGCCGCGCTTATACTCTCCCAGCCATGCTTTTTCAGATAGTTCATATCAGAACGAAACTCCTCAAGGCTGACAACATAGTTATTCCATGTTTCCGGTCGCTTTGATATATGATGATACATTACTATCGGGATTTTAACCGCTTCTGCCGGTTCAACTGCCGAAATCGAAAGGACCGGAAACAACAACAGCATAATTACCACTGATACAATTCTTTTCATATGCTTCACCAATAATTATTATTCCCACGAAGAGTAAATCACACGACTAAAATAAGACCAAAATGGGCAATGATAAACACAGGTGATTATAATTGGTAATACTTGAATTTTCATTTATTTTTATTATGGGCGCAATCGGTTACGGAAGTATTGAACTGCTCTGGCGCGGTCACACTCATTGGACCATGCTTCTTTTGGGAGGCTTGTGTCTGTATGTAATATACATTATTTCAAGCAGGATGAGAGAACCGCTATGGAAAAAACTCATTGCATGCGCAGCAGTTGTGACAGCACTTGAGTTTATAGTTGGATGTATCGTCAATGTCAGATTAAGCTGGGATGTTTGGGATTACTCAGATATGCCATTGAATCTTATGGGGCAGATATGTCCAACATTTTCCGCTATGTGGCTTCTCCTGAGCTTGCCCTGCATATTTATGTGCAGGCTTGTATATAACTATATCTTCAAACCAAATATCAAATCAAAAAGGAAGGGCTGAATCAGTCCTTCCTTTTCTGCTGTAAAGCCTATTAAGTTAATAGGTTCCCTCACTTGTTTCCTGAGCCATTGCTATTTTAACAATTCGGCTTGTTCCGAGACGCTCAGCGCCAAGTTCAATGAACTTCTCTGCATCCTCAAGGGAACTGATGCCGCCGGAGGCCTTTACCTTTACATGCTCAGCGCAGTGGACACGCATAAGCTCCACATCAGCAAAGGTTGCACCGCCGGTTGAAAAGCCGGTGGAGGTCTTGATATATTCAGCACCGGATTCATTGACTATTTCACAGAGCTTTATCTTTTCTTCATCGGTAAGAAGACAGGTTTCAATAATAACCTTCATAATCTTACCGGGGCAGGCAGCGCGAACTGCCTTTATGTCCGCAAGAACTGCATCCCAGCACTTGTCCTTTACCATGCCGATGTTGATAACCATGTCAATCTCATCGGCACCGTGGGCAACAGCATCTGCAGTTTCAGCAGCCTTGACAGCAGAGGTCATGTATCCGTTGGGAAAACCGATCACGGTGCAAATTGCCAGCTTGTCGCCAACATAACGCTTTGCCCCTGCCACATGTGCGGGAGGAATGCAGACGCTGGCGCAGCCATACTTGATTCCCTGGTCGCAAAGAGCCATTATTTCTCCGGATGTACAGTCCTGACGCAGGAGGGTATGGTCGCATTTAGAGAGAATATCTTTAAGTTCCATTGGAAAGTCTCCTTTGTTTGTTTATTTATTTATCATAGCAGATAGCTTATTAAATTTCAATCTCCATAAATCATAAATTGGTATTTGTCCGAATATCATCAAGTAAATGCCTTGCGCAGACCTTAGAAACCTAAACTTTACGAGGTGATTCCATGGACGAAATTATAGTTAATAACCATTGCATTCTTCGCGGCTGCATGGCCGCTGTCCCACGCTATTCTCACTCAGGCAGAGGCGAGGATTTTTATCAGTTCCCCCTTGAGATAATGAGACTTTCCGGTAACTGCGATATAATTAACATCGTTGCCCGTTCCTCTCTTCTGGACGAGCTCGAGGTTAAGGAAAACTGCAAGCTGCTCGTAGAAGGCTCTCTGCGATCCTTCAACAACAAAAGCGGTGTCGGTCCAAAACTGATTATTACCGTATTTGCATCGAGTTTGTATTTTGAACCGGGCGAAGATGAGAACAGCATTGAGCTGCATGGAACATTATGCAAAACTCCGACACTGCGTGTCACTCCAATGGGAAGAGAGATATGCGATCT
>JAZNZM010000050.1:0-3337 GCA_045594965.1 Oscillospiraceae bacterium
GATGGTGGGGTGGCGCTTGCCATGGTCCTTGCCGGTACCGCCAAGGGTAACGCCATGATAGATAAGGCAGTCGTCACCGATCTCCGCGGTCTCTCCTATTACTATGCCCATTCCGTGGTCGATAACCAGCCTCTTACCTATGGTAGCACCCGGGTGGATTTCAATACCCGTGCGGCGGCGTGTGCGCTGGCTTATCCAACGGGCAAGGAAAAAGTGGCCGTGGGTGTAGCACCAGTGGGCCTTTCTGTGGGCGCGGACGGCCTTTATGCCGGGATAAAGGAGCATTATCTCAAGACTGCTTCGGGCCGCGGGGTCACGGTCCTTGTAGGCTTGGATCAGTTCTTTCAGGTCTGCAAACATATTATCCTTTCTGAGTGCGGGAGAAATGGGCAAAACACAAAAACGCGCCTCTCATAGTTTACTAACTATGAGAGGCGCGATAATTTCTTTTCGCGCGGTTCCACTCCCGCTTTTTACTCCGCTGTCGAAACTGAGCTTCAACAGCCTTCCCCCTTAACGCGAGGGACACGCAGAGGCATTTCCTCCTCCGAAGGCTCCGGGGCGCATTTTCGATGTCCGAATTTCGTCAATGCCGCTTCCAGCCTTGGCGGCATCTCTCTGTGACGCGATGGACACTACTTTTCCCTTTCATCGCCTATAGATATTCACAACAGCATTATATTATCATTTGGCTTGAAAGGTGTCAAGTTCGTATTTCTCTTAAGGGCTTCTCTACGGCGCGCCGGGGGCGACGCGCCCTACGAAGCAAAAATCCAACTTCCGGCATATCCGTAGGGGCCGGACACCCGACCGGCCCTTCGGGCCACCTTCCAGGGCTTTATTGATCCCACTCCACCTCGCAGTAATCCTCAACAAGCCAGCCCTTTTCGCTTTCCACAAGGATAAATATATCCTTATGCTCCCCCTCCGGCTCTATAATGCTGCGCTGGGTGTATTCCTCTCCGTCAGCTGCAATGGCCACAGCCTCAGATATGATATAGACCGTATCCCCATTGGGCGAATAGCTCTCAGGCAGCGTCGCAGGGTCAAGCTCGCTCAGCTTCAAAACATTGCCCTTGGCGTCCATTTCAATTATTCGCAAAAGAGAAGGGACATAAGCCGTGGCGAAGCTTATCTCCACGCTGCCGCCTCCGGTTTTCTCCTCGCCGTTTATGGTGGTTCTATACTCCTCACTGAGCTTTGTACTCATGATCATACCGGCATCTGTACTGTTCATTGCTGCACCGTTGCCGCCTATGAGGTACACTCCGCCTTCGGCATCCTGATAAACAGGATTCATGTAAAAGCGCACCTCATCACCCTCATACTCAGCTTCAGCATCAACAGGAGCATACACAGTGGCGCTGAGCTCCGTGTAATAGGTGTCGTCGTTGTGGCTTTTAAGGTGGTTATTAACCTTGCTGAGCCCAGGGTCTGTCTGGAAAGTTACATACTGCCCGTTTTCGTCATATACCGTAGGCGCGAAATAAGCGATACCCTCCAATTCGGCAAAGCGGTAGTTTTTGGTAGTATGCTCCTCACCCTCTGAATCTGTGTACGTTTCATCATAAAGCTCGGCGTAGATTCGGTTCTGGTAGGCCGAGGTATCCTCTTCCAGATTAATCTCTCCACCGCTTACCAGCTTATGGGCATTGTCATTGAAGTAAGCTTCAAAGTCGAACAAGTCCAGATGCTCCGTGGTAATAAAGCAGCCTATGAGTCTGTCCCGGCTGACCTCATATCCATCGGGTCTGGCCAGCTGGCAGCCGCAGAATGTCAGGCACAGGCTCAGTACAAGGCAGATAGCTATAATTTTATTCTTCATCGCTGTCCTCCAGTTCCCCGTCAAATTTCAGAATATCCCCCACATCGCAGTTCAGAAAATAGCAGATGCGGTTCACTGTGCCGAAGCGTATGCCCTTGGCCCTGCCGCTTCGGAGTATGCTCAGATTGGCCTCGGTGATGCCCACCTTGGCGCAAAGCTCCTTGCTTGTCATGCCCCTTTCTTTGAGGACATTGTCAAGATAAACCCTTATTGCCATAGCTCACCTCAGATAAACATATCATTATCATCCTTGAGAGCCTTGTTCTCACGGATAAGGCGGCTGAGAAGCACTACTGCAAGCATAAAGCCTATGCTCACAAGAGGCAGCACAAGTTCTATATCAACCACAAGGAGCTTTTTAATAAACGCAAGCTGCAGAAGATTGAAAATGAGGCTGGCAGCTATAGTGACTTTCAGACTCAAAATCGCAAAGGCAGCAAGCCCCTCGCCTTTTTCAACGGTACAGGCACTGTATGGGTCAGAAGCCATTGCGGAGAGCAGCTCCATGCCCTTCACAGCCACAATAGCGTCCAAAGCATAGGGCAGAGCGCTTATTATAGTCTTCACAGCAAGGAAAACAGTAGTGAGGGTCAGGTCCGCATATCCGGCAGTGTTTCCCTCCCGCAGTTCTTCATAGGAAGACATGAAGTCGCCCACCGCACCGGCAAAGGCCACGGCTACAAAGAAAAATGCCATAACTCCGAGACATTTTTTGAGAAGCTTCTGAACTCCCAATCTATCCGCCTCCCGGCTTCTGCGGATAAGCTTAAGCACAGCCCAGCTTATGACCACGCACCAGCAGCTTCCCCCAAGAATAAGTCTGAGCATGGGAAAAAACTCAGTTCCGTGGCTGCCGCTAAGGATGGCTGGGTTTATCATAAAATAGATGGCGGCGAACATAGTGGCGCTGAATATGGGTATCAAAACATCTTCCCCGTAGAGCTTTTTACTGTACCAGAAAAGAGCCACAAGGCTGGGCAGCAGACACAGTATCACATAAATTGCGATTGCGGCAATATTTCCTCCGCTTCCGCTGAGGCTCAAAGCTCTAAGTCCCAGAGCTATCAGCTGAAATGGAAAAGCTATAATGAGAACAAAAGCCCCGGAGGACGCTCCCGGTAAGGCCGCACTTAAAGCGCAGAGCAATCCGAAGATGCCCAACGAGATATACAGCTTTTTTGTATTCATATTCATCGCCTCCAGATTATTGTTTTTCGATAATTTCTACTCTCAGTATACACAAGAATTATCGTTTGTCAATAATTTTTTACAGAACTTGAAATTGAGTCGGGAATAGAGTATATTATCTGTGTGGCGCGCCGGGTTCGCCGCGCCCTACGGATACTGCCGTAAACACGTCGGAACCGGCGGAGGTGATTCGCGTGAGCGTATCTGTCCGCCAGCTCGAAAAGGGCTGCACCGGTGAGAACGTCAAAGCCCTTCAGCTGCTCCTCAACGGCAAGGGCTGCAACTGCGGAGACGTGGACGGCGACTTCGGGGACAAGACCCGTC
>JAZNZM010000051.1:0-2878 GCA_045594965.1 Oscillospiraceae bacterium
GTTGAGAATATGCACTTCTCCGACTCCCTGCTGGCTCTCAGCTATTTCCTTTCCACCAAAGGAGATCAGTAACTCTTGAAAAAGCGTATTCTCTCTCTTTTGCTTGTTCTCGCCCTCCTGCCTTTCGGCAGCGTATTTGCAGCGGGCACAGCCGAAGACCCTCTTATATCGTTCAGCTATGTTAAGGGCACGTTCATCCCGGAGATGTACAGTGCCCTTAAAGTCATGCTCTCCGAGGCTGTGGAGGACGAACTAAGCCAGCGCTCCGCCTCCGGATGCATGGTAAGGCGTTCTCTCCGGGCAGGCAGTACACTGATCCTCTCCGAGGGACAGAGTTTTGTTCTGCTCAGCGGCTCGGCGCAGCTATGCAGCGGTCAGGGCACCGTGGCAGATGTATCGAAGGGCACGGAGCTTAAGGAAGGTGAGCTGACAGTGGGCAGCCGCTACATTGTCTGCGAAAACACCACCGCGGAGCTCAGCGTCAGCTGCTCTTCCCTTATGCTGCTCTCCCCCAATGCTGCTGTTCAGCGCCCCGAGGAGGAGATTCTCGTATCTCCCTTCAGCGATGTTGTTTCCGGCATATGGTGGCACGATGATATTGTCCGCGCTTATAACCGCGGTCTTGTGAACGGCATGACCCCCACCACCTTTGAGCCACGGGGCAATCTGACTGTTATTCAGTGCATAAAGCTGGCCGCCTGTATGCACCAGCTCTACCACGAAGGCAAAGTCAGTCTCACCAATAGCCCTGTCCACCCCTGGTATCAGAGCTATCTGGACTATGCCACCGAAAACAGTATAATTGACGGCACTTATCCCGACTATAAGGCATCCGCAACCAGGCGTCAGTTTGTAGAGATATTCTCCGCAGCCTTGCCCGAAAGCGAGTATGTCCCCATCAACGATATTCCTCAGGGCTCCATCGGGGATATTCACACAAGCGGGGACTGGGTGGACACGGTCTATCTCTTCTACCGTGCCGGCATACTCACCGGCTACACACCGAACGACGTTTACAAGGCTCATGATTTTGGTCCCGACAGCTTTATTACCCGTGCAGAGCTTGCCACCATTATGAACCGTATGTTCGACAGCGAAGCAAGAGTCTCTTTTACTATTGACTGATTATCATGGCCTTCGGCAGCCCCGAAGGCCATCCTTATATGGAGGTACTTTTATGCCCGATACAATAGCCGCCATTTCCACAGGCTCCGCCCTTTCCGCTATAGGAATAATCCGACTCTCAGGCCCCGACACCCTTGCAGTTGTGGACAAAGTATTCACACCTGCTTTTGGCAAGGCAATGAGTCTGCGGCCGGACAGGCTTTTGGTATATGGCTCACTCCATGATGCTTCAGGAACCACACTTGACCTCTGCCTCTGCACAGTCAGCCACGGCCCCGGCAGCTATACCGGAGAGGACACCGCCGAGCTTCAGTGCCACGGCAGTCCCACAGTGCTGCAGGAGGGTCTCCGCGCACTTTTTGCCGCCGGCGCAAGGCAGGCTCTTCCCGGAGAGTTCACAAAGCGCGCCTTTCTCAACGGACGCATGGACCTCACCCAGGCTGAGGCCGTTATTGACCTTATCCACGCGGAGACCGCCGAGGCAGCGAAAAATGCAGCAGGGCAATTAGGCGGCGCCATAGTCCGCAAGACCGATGCTATTTATGATGAGCTTAAGGACATCTCTGCGCACTATCACGCTGTACTGGATTACCCCGATGAGGACATTGAGGATTTTCAGCTTGAAAGCTACAGTTCCACACTCTCCCATGCCGAAGCCACCCTTTCTGCTCTTCTTTCCAGCTTTGACAGAGGCAGAGTGCTGCGCGAAGGCGTGCCCGCCGTTATTCTTGGCAAACCCAACGCTGGCAAGAGCAGCCTTCTGAATGCCCTTCTGGGCTACGAGCGGGCAATCGTAACAAACATCCCCGGCACTACCCGGGACACCATCACCGAAAAGGTCAAGCTTGGCCGTGTGCTTCTGCGCCTTACGGACACCGCCGGCCTCCGGGAGACCGAGGACGCTGTGGAGCGCATAGGTGTGGACAGAGCCCTTGCCGCCGCAGAGGAAGCGGAGCTTGCACTTGTACTCATCGACCCCACCGCCGAGGGTGATGAGGACTTTGAGGCTCTGAGAAGTGTGCAGCACATAAAGCATATCATTGTTGTTCTCACCAAGTCCGATCTCTGCCCCCTGCAGGGCGCGGTTATTTCCATGAAGGGTCTGAGAGCCGACGAGCTTATTTCCCTCAGCTCAAAAACGGGTGAAGGTCTGGAGCTTTTGAAAGATGCTGTTGAGAGCATGTATCCTGCTCTCAGCGCTGCCCCCGGAGAAATACTTACAAACTCCCGTCATGCCGATGCCGTTGGCAGGGCTTTGGAATCCATTCGGGCAGCCAAAGCAGCCATGGACTTTGGTCTCACTCCAGATGCCGTGCTGGTTGAAGCGGAGGAGGCCATGGCCGCTCTGGGCGAGCTGAGCGGCAAGACTGTCCGGGAAGACATCACAAGCAGAATATTCGAAAGGTTTTGCGTAGGTAAGTGATCCAATATTTTTGTGCATTTCGGCAAAACAACCAAATAATAAACGTGTAATTTATACAATAGTCCAAACGTATGTAACGTTTGGACTATTTTGTTGAAATTCGGAAAATATGTGATATAATCTCAAATGGCGCAAAAACGGGTATACTTCCGTTGGAAAAACGCCAAAACCATGCAAAAACATTTGTTTACACATAGAAAGGATTGAAATCATGAGCAAAAAGTATTGCTACCTGTTTACCGAAGGTAACGCAAGCATGCGTGAGCTCCTTGGCGGCAAGGGCGCCAACCTGGCCGAGATGACCAACATCGGTCTGCCCGTTCCCCAGGG